>DASWOE010000325.1:0-5027 GCA_036398875.1 Rhizomicrobium sp. | reverse complement strand
GCTTCCGACGTCGTGAATATGACACGCCGCGGCGTGTTGCGGCCTGCCCGGCTCTCCGACCGCCAGTGTTGCGATGCGAACTTCGTCGGCGCGAAATGCCCCTTCAGATGCACGCGGAAGACATCGTCCCACTCCGCCTCGGTCATATTGTAGATCATCCGGTCGCGGATGATCCCGGCATTGCACACCAGGATGTCGAGCCCTCCGAACACGGCGATCGCCTGCTGGACGAGCTGTTCGGCATCGCGCCAGTCCGAGACATCGCCGTAGTTCGCAACGGCGCGCCCCCATCGGCCTTCGAGTTCGCGGACGACCTTGTCCGCGGCGCGATCGCATTCGGCGCCGCCGCGATCGTTCCCCACCACCGCCGCACCGAGATCGCAAAGCAAATGCGCCTCGGCGCGGCCGATGCCCTGGCCTGCGCCGGTCACAATGGCGATCTTGCCGGCAAGGCGCTTGACGGGAGCCACGCATCGACCTCCAAACGTTTTGCCGCACGCATCGCGGCGCCGCACTCGTTGCATCAATCCTACCAGCGTGTCAATATTGACACCATGAAGACGCGCCGCGCGTCGTCGCGCGCAAATTTGGGACGCAAAAAGGTCATGCTCACGCCCGGATCGTTGAGTGGAAAGGCCTATATCGCCGGAGCGTTCGAGCACCCGACACGCCTTGCGACCGACAAGACCGTCGCGCAGCTGCATGTCGAGGTCGCCCAGGGCGCGCTGAAGGACGCCGGGCTGGGCATCGGCGACGTGGACGCCTACTTCGCCTGCGATGCGCCCGGTCTTGGACCGTTCGGAATGGTCGAGCATCTGGGCATCCGCCCGGCGATCGTCGATTCCACGGATATCGGCGGATCGGCGCCGATGCTGCACGTCAATCATGCCGTTCAGGCGATCGCTGCGGGAAAATGCCATGTTGCGCTGATAACGCTGGCCGGCCGGCCGCGCGCGGAGGGGCAGCGGATCGCGAGCCAATGGTTCGACGGACCGGAGTTCTTCTTCGAGGCGCCCTACAAGTACAATGTCGTCGGCATGTACGCGCTGTCCGCGGCGCGGCACATGCATGAATTCGGCACGACCAGCGAGCAGCTCGCATGGATCCGCGTCGCCGCCTCGCATCACGCCCAGCACAATGAGCGCGCGCTGAGGCGAGAGGTGGTGACGGTCGAGGATGTCGTAAACCCGCCGATGATCGCCGACCCGCTGCATCGCCTCGACTGCTGCGTGGTGACCGATGGCGGCGGCGCGCTGGTCGTGGTGAGCCCCGAGGTCGCCAAGAGCCTCTCGCGCCCCAAGGTGAAGATCCGCGGCTGCGGCGAGGCCATCCGCTACAACCGCGACGACGGTTTCGATATCACGACCTCCGCCGCCGCGGTTTGCGGCGCGCAGGCCTTTGCCGAGGCCGGCATAGCTCCGGCGGACATCAAATGCGCCTGCATCTACGACAGCTTCACGATCAGCGTGCTGATCGCCCTGGAGGATCTCGGCTTCTGCGCCAAGGGCCAGGGCGGGAAGTTCGTGTCCGACGGCAACCTGATTTCCGGCGTCGGGAAATTGCCGTTCAACACCGATGGCGGCGGGCTTTGCAACAACCATCCGGCCAATCGCGGCGGCATGACCAAAATCATCGAGATCGTCCGCCAGCTGCGCGGCGAGGCGCATCCGCGCGTCCAGGTGCCCAATTGCGACCTGGCACTGGCGCACGGCACCGGCGGCTGGATTTCGACGCGCCACGGCAGCGCAACCGTCATCCTGGAGAGAGCGTAGATGGCGCCCGCATTTCCCTTCGACCCGCCGATTCCGACGATCGATCCGGACAACCGGTCCTATTGGGAGGCGGCCGACCGCGGGGAGCTGACCTACAGCCATTGCCGCGATTGCGATCGGCCGTTCTTCTATCCCCGCAGCTTCTGCCCCTTCTGCTTCGGCGACAATGTCGAATTGCTCCGGGCGTCCGGCAAAGGCGAAATCTATGCCGTCACCATCGTGCGCAGGGCCGACCCGGTCTACGCGCTGGCCTATGTCCGCCTGGCCGAGGGGCCGACGATGTTCACCAACATCGTCGAATGCGACTTCGACAAGGTGAAGATCGGCCAAGCGGTCGAAGTCACCTTTTCCCCCGGCGACACCGGCCAGCTCGTTCCGAGATTCAAGCCGCTCGGCTGAAACCGGAGCCGGGAACGGCCGGCCTTGCGCGGCCGATCTCCTAGGCTGCCGCGCTGGGCCTCGCCGCGACGCGTTCGAACCACGCCGACAGCGTGCGCAGTTCCGCGCGCAGCGGCTGACGGGCGACATCGTTGCCGAAGCTCTGGGCGCAGAACAGCAGGATATCGGCCAAGCTGAAGGCCTTGCCCGCCACATAGGGCCGGTTCGTCATCTGCGCGTCCAACCAGGTCAGCTTGTCCTGCACGCTGGCCTTCAGGCCTTCCGATGCCTCCGGGATGCAGCGTGCGCGCAGCTTGAAGAATTCCAGCCCGTCGCCGAACCGATAGGCGTTGAACATCGGTTCCATGACGTTGAGATCCACCCAGCGAGTCCAGCGCCGCACCTGCGCGCGGGCCTCGGCGGTTTCGCCCATCAGCCGGGGGCCGGCCGCGACCTCGTCGAGATATTCGCAGATGGCCACGACTTCGGTGACGACGCTGCCGTCGTCAAGCTCCAGCGCCGGCATTTGTCCCGCCGGATTGATGCTCAAATAAGGCTCGCGCCGGTTGTCGCCCTTCGGCAGGTTGACCTTGACCGTCGCGATCTCGATGCCGCGCTCCGCCATGAACATGCGCACGATGCGTGGGTTGGGACCGATCGAGCTGTGGAATTTCATCCGCCTTTTGCCTCCCCGCTTCGGATCATGTGTCGATCCGCGGCCGGGCGCAACGACGCCCGCAGCGCGCCGGCGCCGACACGCATCGAAAAAATCGAATGGATCATAAGAAAAGACTTTTGCGATTGTCGCGAAACGGCCGCGCGACCCGCGGTCACCTGTTGCAAGCGGACGCACGCATTGCTCTATGCTCGCGCCGAAGCGACAACCGGCGGCTCGCGCGACGCGGGATGTCGCCAGATCGTGCGAGACCCTCATGGACCGGATTTCCACCGTTGCGGACTCCAAGCCTTTGGCGGGCAAGGCGGCGCTTGTGACGGGCGGTTCGCGCGGCATCGGCGCTGCGATCGTTGCGCGGCTCGCGCGCGACGGCGCGCACGTCGCGTTCACCTACAACAAGGCGGAAGCGCCCGCCCACGCGCTTGCGCGGGACCTTTCGCGGGAGGGCGCAAACGTCGTCGCCATCCGCGCCGATGCGCGCGAGGCCGACCAGGTCGCCGCCGCCGTGGAACGGGCGGCGCAGGCATTCGGCCGGCTCGACGTGCTTGTGAACAATGCCGGCGTGATGTTCTGGGGACCGCTCGAAACATTCAGGCTCAAGGACTTCGACCACACATTCGCCGTCAACGTCCGCGCGGTGTTCGTGGCCTCGCAGGCCGCGGTGCGGCACATGGCCGATGGCGGGCGAATCGTCAATATCGGCAGTGCCGCCGTCTTTCGCGGGTCGGCGTCGGGGGGCAGCATCTATGCGATGAGCAAGGCCGCGCTGATCGGATATGCGCGCAACCTCGCGCGCGAGCTGGGTCCGCGCGGCATCACCGTGAACAACGTCCATCCGGGACCGACCGACACGGACCTCAGCCCCGCGGGAGACGGACGGTCGAGCCCGGTCTACGACATGATGGCCATACGCCGGCATGGGCGCCCCGACGAAGTCGCCGCGCTCGTGGCCTACCTTGCGAGCGCCGCCGGCGCGATGCTGACGGGCGCGAACCTCAACATCGACGGCGGCTACAGCGCTTAGACCGAGCCGCGGCTTGGATCCGCGCGGGCGCGCGCCAGCCGCGTTCGCCGTGGAAAAAAAGACCCAATAAGCGCGTCTTATAATTGATGCGATGTTCGTATTTGTCGGTCGGCCGAAAGTTCGATACCGACAATTGACTCATTTCGTGGACGGTCCGGACGTCGAGCGGATTCGTCCGGCAAACCCGGGCCAGCCGGAGATCGGCAGGGCGGCGCGATCCGGAAGGGGGCTCCGGTCGCTACTCCGGGACGCTTCGAAGGCAGGGTGCACTGCGCCTTCACAATCAAAAATGCAGCGCAAAGCGCTGCGATCGAGGGGAGTAAACGATGCGTAGGAAGTCGGTCTTGATTGCGGGGGCATCATGTCTCGCGCTTGCCAGCGGGTATGCCCATGCCGATGCCGCCGGCGATACGAGCGGCAAGGGCACCCAGATCGAAACGATCGTGGTGACCGCGGAAAAGCGCTCGGAGGACATCAACACGGTTCCGATGTCGGTCCAGGCCTTCTCGGGAGACACGTTGAAGGATCTGGGCGTATCGGGCGTCGAAGGGCTTACCAAGCTCGTGCCGGGCTTTTCGGTCGCCTCGACGTTCCAGGGCACGCCCTTCTATACGCTGCGCGGCATCGGCTATTCCGACTCCTATCTCGGCGGCAGCCCGGCCGTCACCGTTTACAACGACGAAGTGCCCCTCACCTTCCCGTCGATGACCCGCCTTGCCGGCATCGACGTCGAACGCGTCGAGGTGCAGAAGGGGCCCCAGGGCACGATCTTCGGCAGCAACGCGACCGGCGGCGCCGTCAACTACATCGCGGCCCGGCCGACCGATCACTTTGCCGCGGGCGTCACCGCGAGCTACGGCAATTTCGATACGAAGGAAATCGAGGGCTATCTCAGCGGTCCGATCGGCGACACCGTCGGCGCCCGGCTCGCCGTGAAGTCCACCACATCGGGCCCCTGGCAGGATGATTATCTCGGCACCGGCGCCAAGCTCGGTCGGCTGAACCAGCTTTCGGGCCGATTGTCGATGGTTTGGACGCCGAGCGACATCATGACGGATACGCTGACCGTGTCGGGATGGCGCGACAAGTCCGACGCGCCCGTGCCGCAAGTGCGCGCGCTCACGCAGCTAAATCTCGCCGGCTGCAACCTCGCGACCACGGACGGGTGCATTCCTCC
>DASWOE010000324.1:0-2487 GCA_036398875.1 Rhizomicrobium sp. | reverse complement strand
GCGTCACCTGGGTAGCCCGCATTCGCGAGCTATGACAGTTTGGGTTTGAAGTTTGACAGTGCCACAGGAGCCTTCGTGACTCAATCCGCCGCCACCATCGCCGCGCGCCTGGAGCGCCTGCCGCCGGGGCGGGCGACGTGGACGCGCGTGGTGCTGCTGTCGCTCGGCGGGTTCTTCGAGTTCTACGACATGTTCCTGTCGGCCTATGTCGGGCCGGGCCTGGTGAAGGCGGGCATCCTCAGCGCCACGACGCCGGGCCTGTTCGGCACCACCGGGCTTGCGGGCTTCGTGGCGGCGTTCTTCCTCGGGCTTTTCATCGGCACGGCGCTGTTCGGCTTCGTCGCCGACCGATTCGGGCGGCGGACGATCTTCACCGTCTCGTTGCTCTGGTACACGGTCGCGGCAAGCGTCATGGCGTTCCAGACGACGGCCTTCGGCCTGGATCTGTGGCGCTTCATCGCCGGCATCGGCATCGGCGTCGAGCTCGTCACCATCGACACCTATATCAGCGAACTGGTCCCCAAGGGCGTGCGGGGCCGCGCTTTCGCCTTCAACCAGGTGGTGCAGTTCAGCGCCATCCCCGCCGTCGCGCTGCTCGCCTGGCTGCTGGTGCCCGTCGCGCCGCTCGGGCTGGACGGCTGGCGCTGGGTGGTGCTGTGCGGTTCGGCCGGCGCGCTCGTCGTGTGGTTCATCCGCCTGGCGGTGCCGGAAAGCCCGCGCTGGCTGGCCGAGCACGGCCGCTTCGCCGAGGCCGATGCGATCGTCGCGCGCTTCGAGGCGCTGGCGACGGCCAAGGGCGGTCCCCTTGCCGCGCCGGTCGGCGTCGCGCCGGAACCCGCGCATGGGAGCTTCGCGGAGATCTGGCGCCGCCCCTATCTCAGCCGCACGCTGATGCTGATCGTGTTCAACCTGTTCCAGACGGTCGGCTTCTACGGCTTCAACAACTGGGTGCCGAGCTTCCTCATCGCCCAGGGCATCGAGGTGACCAGGAGCCTCGGCTACACCTTCTTCATCGCCATCGCGGCGCCCATCGGACCGCTCATCGCCGCGTTTTTCGCCGACCGGATCGAGCGCAAATGGGCGATCGCCGGTGCCGCGGCCTGCGTCGCGGTATTCGGCCTGCTGTTCGCGCAGATGCGCGGGGCCGTGCCGTTGATCCTGTTCGGCGCCGCCGTCACGCTCGCCAACAACATCATGTCGCTCTCCTTCCACGCCTATCAGGCGGAGCTGTATCCGACGCGCATCCGCGCGCTGGCCGTCGGTTTCGTCTATTCCTTCAGCCGGCTATCGACGGTGTTCAGCGCCTTCGTCATCGCCTTCGTGCTGCGCAAATTCGAGGTCGGCGGCGTGTTCGCGCTGATCGCGGCCAGCATGGCGGTGGTGGTGGCGGCGATCGGCGTGTTCGGACCCAAGGTGCGCAATCTCTCGCTTGAAGAGATCTCGCGCTAGGAATCGCGGCGCCCGGACGCATCGCCGGGCGGATGGGTTCGGCCGGCCTCGTCGTCGCCCTTGCGGCGATCGACCGGCAATTCCGTGTCGCACAGATCGCAGCGGACGATCGGCTGGCCATTGGCATTGGCCTGCTCCGCTCGGACGAAGCGGCCCTCGATGCCGACGATCAGCAGCTTGGTTTCCGATGGCGTGCGGACCTGTTCCAGGCGGACCGCTCCGGTCTGCCCGCAGCGGGGACATTTCAAGGCGCGTTCCAGCACGGCGCAGCTCGCAACATTTCCAATCAGATGGAACTCCCAGAATGGGTATGGGTTGCCCGAAATGGTGCCGTCGTCAATGCGAAATTGAAAATAAAGAAAATCAACTTTTAGATGTTGAAAAATCAATTTACTCATATATTTCGCCATAGGGATGAGGAAACAGTCGTGTCGAAGGGCAAGGATTGGCAGGAGCTGACGGCGCTGACCCACGGCGCGCCCCTAATCGTGGAGCGGGTGCGCCTGGCGGACCGCGACATCGTGCTGGAAGGCGCCTTCGAGCTGCCGCAGCTGGCGCGGCTGGCGCCAGACGACCAGGTCTTCGTCGCTGCCTTCGTGAAGAGCCATGGCTCGATCAAGGAGATGGAGGCGGTGTTCGGCGTCAGCTATCCGACGGTCAAGGCGCGCCTCAACCGCATCTGCGCGCAGCTCGAATTCGTCGAGACCGACCCGGCGCCCAGCCGCGGCGAAGTGCTCGGCCGTCTCGCGCGCGGCGAGATCACGGCCGAGGACGCCATCAAGGAATTGGAGGGCAAATCATGACCATGCTGCCGCCGATGCTCGCCATCGTGCATGTCTCGTCCGGCCGCGTCGGCCGGCGCATTCGGCTATGGGTGCCTCTGTTCCTGGTCTGGCTGATCCTCCTGCCGGTCTTCCTGGTGCTGCTGCCGGTCTATTTCGTGGTCTGTGCCGTGACGGATATCGCCCCTTTCCAGACGCTCGGCGCCTTCCTGTCCGTGCTGGGGAGCCTTGGCGGCACGCATGTCGAGGTCGATAG
>DASWOE010000323.1:0-3335 GCA_036398875.1 Rhizomicrobium sp. | reverse complement strand
CGCCCTATTTCGACACCTACATCTATGTGATCAAGGCGGCTGGCGGCCCCTGGGGCCAACACCTCTTCCTCTTCCGCAAACAGGCCGACGGCACGCTTGGCTTCGAGCAGAGCTTCGCCGTGTCGACCGGCCGCGAGCAGGCCGAGCAGTATTTCACCGCCACGCCGACCGGCCTGTTCGAGTTCGACGTCCACCGCTTCATGCCGACGGCGCGCTCGGCGAAGTGGAACGACGCCGCGATGCCTTGGGCGATGTTCCTCAACTACGCCTACCGCACCCAGATGTCGGGCGTGGCGCTGCATGCCGCCGTCGGCCGCCACGAGCTTGCCGATATCGGCCGCCGCGCCTCGGGCGGCTGCGTGCGCCTGCCGCTGGAGAAGGCGGACCTGCTTTTCCACCGCTTCCTGAAGGAGGAACGGGGCCGGGTGCCGGTGTTCGCCTTCGATCCCGTGCGCGGAACCACCAACACCGACGGCGCCGCCGCGCAGGACGGCGAGGGCAATATCCTGCTGGCCGACGGCCTGCGCGTCCTGCTGATCATCGAGAATTATCAAGGCGAGGCCGCGGCCGGTTCGCAATCTTGAGGTGTGGCCTCTTCCGGGGCGCCCTCTGTTAACCGGGCGCTGTCCCGCTCTGGGACAGACGGCAAATCTTTGGTAAGTATGAGCTCCCTGCCGCCGGATTCTCGATGACGACGCTGCGCGCCTTGAGCCTGATGTACCTGCTGTGCGCGATGGCGTTCGGCACCGGCATCGTGCTGGACCGCAACCCGCCGCTCGCCCAGGCCAGCCGCCGCAGCGTCGCCGCGTTCCTCGATGGGACGCGCCAGCAGGTCGTGAAGCCGGCCGTTTCGCTCGCCCGCCGCGCCGCCGGCGGCGCCATGGCGATGCTGTTCGAGCAGCCCGGCGGCAAGGCGCCGGCGCCATCGACCGAGCGCGCGGTGGCGATCGTGCGTCCGCGCTTGACGAAGCTCGTTCGCCCGCACGCGACGCTGCCGGTCCCGTCCAGGCCTGTGCTGGTTTCGCCGTCCGCGCCGGACCTCGCGCCCGCGCCGCCGGACATCGCGATCGCCGACGCGCCGGTGCCCAAGCCTGCCGATCTCACCGCCGTGCCGGAGACGGCCGACGCCGCGCCGCCGTCGCACGCCGGTGTCAGCCCGGCCGAGCTGGTGCGCGTATCGATGCGGCTGAAGGAGAATCTGACGCGCGAGATGGTGCAGAATTTCGCGCTCTTCCTCTATGTCAGCAAGGCCGATAGCGGGCCCTGGGCGCAGCACATGTACGTGTTCCGCAAGGACGATTCGGGCGATCTGGCGATGCTGTACAACTGGCCGGCCTCCACGGGGCGCGAGAAGGACGAGATCGCGCCCAACGGCACGCGCCAGCCGAGCTTCACGCCGCGCGGCTATTACCAGATCGATCCCGATCGGATGTACAAGACCCACTATTCGGGCCAGTGGCATGAGCCGATGCCGCACGCAATGTTCTTCAACTGGGAGCATGACGGGCTGCAGACCGGCCTGGCCATCCACGGCGCCGTCGGCCTGGAGATCGCCCAGTTGGGCGGCCGCGCCTCCGCCGGCTGCATCCGCATCGCGCCGCAGAACGCCGCGCTGCTGTTCAACCTGATCAAGGGCCAATATCGCGGCCTGGCGCCGCGCTTCGCCTTCGACCGCCGCACCGCGACCATGAGCAATGACGGCGTCTTGATGCACGACGCGTCGGGCAATCTGAAGATGGCGCAGGGCTACAAGGTGCTGGTCTTCGTCGAGAATTACGGCGGCGAGGACGTGGTCGCGGCGTTGTATTAAAGGCCGATCCGCCCTCAAGGGGAGGGTAGGCGCGTCATCTCATACAGCGCCACCGCCGCGGCGTTCGACACGTTGAGGCTCTCCATCGCCGCCGCGATCGGCACATGCGCCGCGACATCGCAGCGCTCGCGCACCAGCCGGCGCACGCCGTCGCCCTCCGATCCCAGCACCAGCGCGATGTCGCCCTTGTGCATCGCCTCCAGCAGCGTCAGCTCGCCGTCGCCCGCCAGCGCCACGCGCCAGAAGTCCCGCTTGCCCAGATCCTCGAGCGTCCGCGCGATGTTGACCACCGTTACCACCGGCACGATGTCGAGCGCCCCCGATGCCGCCTTTGCCAGCACGCCGGTCTCCGGCGGCGAGTGCCTGTCCTGCACCACCACGGCCGCGACGCCGAACGCCGCCGCCGTGCGCAGGATCGCGCCGGCATTGTGCGGATCGGTGATCTGGTCGAGCACCAGAACGATTCGGCGTTGCGCGCCGGCCGGCCCGCCGTCGCGCGGCGCGTCCAGGATGGCGTCCAGGTCGAGGCGGGGCAGGGGCTCGACCAGCAGCGCCACGCCTTGATGCACCGCGCCCTCGGGCAGGATTTTCGACACGCCATGCATGTCCGCGGTCTCATGCCGCACGCGATTGAGCAGCTTGGCGCCGATCTCCTCGGCCGCCCGCGCCGTCAGCACGGCGCGCCGCGCGAAGCGCTTGGGATTGGCCAGGGCCGCCTTGACGGCGTGGGTTCCATACAGCCAAAGCCCGCTTTCGGGCTTGTGCTGCGGTTTGTGGAAGCTGCGGTCCGGCTTGCGGTCGCCGCGGGGTTTGGGATGCGCCATGGCGCGCGCTTATAGCGAAATGCGACTTGGCGCAAACTTTACCGATCACGCCGATTTGCCTTTGCTGCGATGCAACGATGGTGGCACTGTGTCCCGATGAGAGGATTCCAGCGTCCCCGCGCCCGATCGCGCGCCGCCCCACGCGGTCTGCTGCCGCGCGCGCTGGTGGTCCTGACGCTCATCGCCTTCACGCTGCAGAGCTTCGCCACCCAGACGCATATCCATATCCAGCCGGCCGGCGCCCCGGTCGCCGTCGATGTGTTCGACGGCGTGCCCGCCAAGGGCAAGGTTCCGGCCAAGAACGACGAGGCGAACTGCCCGCTCTGCCAGGCCTTCGCCAGCGCCGGCCACTTCGTCACCCCGGCGGTCGCCGCGACGCTGCTGCCGACCTTCTCGATCTCCATCATCGCGCTGGTGTTCCGCGCCAGCCATCTCGCGCCCGCCGTCAGCCATAACTGGCACGGCCGCGCCCCGCCTCTCGGCTGACTGTCCCGCAGTCTTCGTGCGAAGCGCGCGCGGCGTAAGCCGTCGCCTGCCTCGCCGTTCGAAACGGTCCGCATCGCGCCCGGCGCGGCGGCCAAGCCGAGGCTTCATTCATGTATCGCGTATCTCTTCTCGCCGGCGCAGCCGTGCTGACCGTCGCATCCGCCGCCCAAGCCCAATCCGTCGAAACCGTCGTCGTGACCGCCGCCCGGCTGAAC
>DASWOE010000322.1:0-2156 GCA_036398875.1 Rhizomicrobium sp. | reverse complement strand
AGCGCGCTCGCCGTGCGCGAGAACTGGGACGTCAAGGAGCTCTATGCCGAACCCGGGCGGCTGGACGAGGTGTTCCGCGCCATCACCACCCACGACGCCGCGGCGCGGCCGAGATCGGACGCGGCATGAACCAGGTCTGGCCGATCTTCAAGCGCGAATTCGCGGCCTATTTCGCGACGCCCCTCGCCTATGTCTTCATCGTGATCTTCCTGTTCGCGATGGGCGCCTTCACCTTCTATGTCGGCCGCTTCTACGACAACAACATGGCCGATCTGTCGGTGTTCTTCAGCTACCATCCCTGGCTCTATCTCTTCCTGGTGCCGGCGATCTCGATGCGGCTGTGGGCCGAGGAGCGGCGGACCGGGACGATGGAGCTGCTGCTCACTTTGCCCGTGCCGCTGTGGGCGACGGTGGTGGGAAAATACCTCGCCGCCTGGGCCTTCATCGCGGTGGCGCTGGCGCTCACCTTCCCGATCTGGCTGACGGTCAATTTCCTGGGCAGCCCCGACAATGGCGTGATCGTCGCGTCCTATGTCGGCAGCCTGCTGATGGCGGGCGGCTATCTCGCCATCGGCGCCTGCATCTCGGCCACCACCTCCAACCAGGTGATCGCCTTCGTCGTCACCGTGGTGGCGTGCTTCCTGTTCGCGGTCTCCGGCTCGTCGCTGGTGCTAGACTTCTTCCAGGGCTGGGCGCCGCTGGCGCTGGTCAATGCGGTCTCGTCCTTCAGCTTCCTGACCCATTTCGCCGCGATCACCCAGGGCGTGATCGACGCGCGCGACGCGATCTATTTCTTCACCCTGATCGCGCTGTTCCTGACCGCCAATGTCGTCGTCGTCGATCTGAAGAAGAGCGGCTGACGCGATGAAGCCGATCTCCCGCCGCCTCTACGCCTTGAGCGCGCTCGTCCTCGCGGTCGCGATTTTCGTCTGCGTCAACATCGCGGCCAATCTCGGGATCACGACCTCGCGGATCGACCTGACGGAGACCGGCCAGTTCACGCTGTCGGACGGCACGCGCGACATCATCGCCAAGCTCCCCGAGCCGATCACGCTCAAATTCTACTACTCCAAGAGCACCGCCGCGCAGTTCGCCCCCGTCCAGGCCTATGCGACGCGGGTCCACGACCTGCTGCAGGAATACGCCGCGCTCAGCGGCGGCAAGATCGTGCTGCAGGACGTCGATCCGGAGCCCTTCAGCACGGCGGAGGACGAGGCGACGGCCAACGGCCTCACCGGGGCGCAGACCGGCAGCGGCGACAGCGTCTATTTCGGCCTGGTCGCGACCAACAGCATCGACGGCAAGGAGACGATCCCCTATTTCGCCTCCGACCGCGAACCCTATCTCGAACTCGACATCTCGACCCTGCTCTACGACCTGTCGCAGCCGCACAAGAACGTGCTGGGCGTATTGTCGAGCCTGCCGCTCGACAGCGGCGGCGGCGGCTTGCAGTCGGAGCTGTCGGGCGCCTCGCAGCCCAACGTGATCTATGCCGCGCTGTCGCAGACCTATGAGACGCGGATGCTCGATCCGGCGGCCAACGCCATCGCGCCCGACGTCTCGGTGCTGATGGTGGTGCATCCGAACAATCTGGGTGCCGCCACGCTCTATGCCATCGACCAGTTCGTGCTGCGCGGCGGGCGCGCGCTCGTCTTCGTCGATCCCAATTCGCAGATGGCGCAGGCGGGCGGCGGCATGGATCCGCGCGCGGGCGGCCAGCCCTCCTCCGATCTGCCGCGGCTGTTCCGCGCCTGGGGCATCGGCTACACGCCGGACGAGGTGGTGGCCGACCGCAGCCTGGCGCGCCAGGTGCAGATCTCGAACGATCCGGTGAGCCCGGTGATCAGCTATCCGGTCTGGCTGCACATCACCAAGGCGCAGTTCGATCCCAAGGACGTGGTGACCGCGTCCATGCAGTCGATGAACCTGGCGACGACGGGCGCGCTCTATGCGCTCAAGGGCGCGACGACGAGCTTCGTGCCGCTGATCCGTTCCTCCTACGAGGCCGCCCTGATGGACGCCCAGACCGTGACCTTCACGGCGCCGCAAAACCTTCTGGGCGCCGTGCGGCCGACCGGCGTCAGCTTCACCCTGGCGGCGCGGATTTCGGGGCCCGCCAAGACCGCCTTCCCCTCCGGCCCGCCGGCGCCGATGAC
>DASWOE010000321.1:0-4268 GCA_036398875.1 Rhizomicrobium sp. | reverse complement strand
GATGGGCCGCGACCGTCGCGGTCAGCACGGCGCCGACCGGCGCAGAGCCCGCCAGCGCCGGCAGTTCGAGGCTGGTCAGGATGTCGAAGGCCGGGCCCTGCGCCGCGACGGCGCCGCGCTTGAGCACCACGATGTCGTCGGCGAGCCGCGCCACCTCGTCCAGCGAATGGCTGACATAGATCATCGGCAGTCTGGATTCGTCGCGCAGCCTTTCGAGATAAGGGAGAATCTCGCCGCGGCGCTGGGCGTCGAGGGCGGCCAGCGGCTCGTCGAGGAGCAGGATCTGCGGCGAAGACAAGAGCGCGCGGCCGAGCGCGACGCGGCCCTTCTCGCCGCCCGACAATGCGCGCGGATGGCGATCGAGCAGATGCTCCAGCCCCAGCAGCGCGATCACATGCGCGATCTGCGCCGCATCGGCCTTGACCGGCGCGCGGCGCCAGCCGAACAGAAGATTGTCGCGCACCCGCATATGGGGGAAGAGCCGCGAATCCTGGAAGACGTAGCCGGCGCGGCGCAGATGCGGCGGCACGAAGATGCGCGACTGCGTATCCAGGACGACGCGGCCGTCGATGACGATGCGGCCTTCGGCGGGGCGGAAGGTGCCGGCGATGGCGCTGGCCACCGTGGTCTTGCCGGCGCCCGAGGCGCCGAATAGCGCGGTCACGCCCGAACCGGGCAGCACGAAGGCGATGTCGAGGGTAAAGCCGGGAAAGGCGTGGCGGATCGCGACCTCGACGCTCATGACCGCATCCGGGCGCGGCGCTGGGCGATCTCGGCCAGGGTCATGAAGACCAGCGCCAGCGCGATCGAGAGCAGCGACAGGCGCAGCGCCTCGGCCTCGCCGTCGGCCGTCTGCAGCGCGGTGTAGATCGCCAGCGGCAAAGTGCGGGTCTCGCCCGGGATGTTGGAGACGAAGGTGATGATGGCGCCGAACTCGCCCAGGCTGGCGGCGAAGGCGGTGATCACGCCGGCGGCGATGCCGGGTAGCGCCAGCGGCAGGGTGACGTTGACGAGGCGGTCCCACCAGGACGCGCCCAGCGTCTGCGCCGCCTGGGACAGGCCGCGGTCGATGCCTTCGAGCGAGAGGCGGATGGCGCGCACCTGAAAGGGGAAGGTGATGATGGCGGAGGCGAGCGCCGCGCCGGTCCAGCTGAAGACGAAGCGGAGGCCGAAGGCGTGCAGCAGGAAGGCGCCGAGCCCGGCGCGGGTGCCGAACAGCATCAGCAGCAGGAAGCCCAGCGCAACCGGCGGCAGCACCAGCGGCGCGTGGATCAGGCCGTCGAGCAGGATCTTGCCGGGGAACTGCGTACGGGCGAGCAGCAGCGCCGCCGCGAAGGCCACCGGCAGAGCCGAGAACACCGCCACGAAGGAGATGCGCAGGGAAAGGAGCAACGCCTCGGTCTCGGGCGGCGTCAGGATGGCGTCCATGCGTGCGGGGGCCGGGAAGTTGCGTTTACCTTATATCGGCACCGGCGCCGACGGGCCACGCTTGACGTGTATCGATGCTCCTCTAGGTTTCGCCCGAGGGGACGACGTGACGCGAGCCGTACGAGTTCTGGCGGCGCTGGCCGCGCTGCTGCTGTGCGGCGCGGCGGACGACGATGCGCCCGAGCGGGTGATCGTGACGCCGCGCGTCGATCCCACCTCGCTGTACCAGGTGCGCTATGACCGTTGGACGGCCGCGGACGAGCGCGGCTTCGGCGAATTCGTGACCGCGATCGGCGAATCCGACTGCCGCACCGTCGATCAATGCCTGCACGGGCCGGGCAACCCGTTCCGCGCCACCGATCCGGAAGGGATCTATTTCCGCTCCGACTGCGCCGACCTGCCCTATGTGCTGCGCTTCTATTATGCGTGGAAGCACGGCCTGCCCTTCGCCTATGTCTCGGTGGTGGAGCCGCGCGGGCATACCCGCGACATCCGCTATACCGCGCGCGGCAATGCGGTGGCCGAGCGCGTGACCGTGGCCGGCGGCGTGGAGAGCGGCTATGCGGTGATGGAGACGCTGCGCGACGCGATCTCGTCGGCGACGTTCCGCATCCATCCCGACCTGGAAGCGCCGCTGGAGCAGGACCTCTATTCGCCCGCGATACAGCCTTCCTCCATCCGGCCGGGCACGGTGATCTACGATCCCAACGGCCATCTGGCGACGGTCTATCGGGTCGAGCCGGACGGGCGCATCCACTTCCTCGACGCCCATCCGGACAACGCGCTGACCCGCGGCTATTACGACCTGCGTTTCGTGCGCGCCGCGCCGGGGATGGGCGCGGGGTTCAAGAACTGGCGGCCGGTGACGCTGGTGGGCGCGGTCAAGGGCGCCGACGGCACCTTTGCCGGCGGCCATGTCGTGCTGCCGGCCAACAAGGCGATCGCCGATTTCTCGGACGAGCAGTTCTTCGGCAACGGCAAGCGGCCGGACGACGAGCGCGACTGGCGCGACGGCGGCTTCGCCCTGAACGGCCAGGCGATGGACTATTACGACTATGTGCGGGCCCGGCTGGCCGGCGGCAAGCTGGAATTCGACCCCGTGCGCGAGGTCCGCGACATGGTGGATTCCAACTGCGCCGACCTGCACTACCGCGACGACGCGGTGACGCTCGCGCTCCGTGTCGGCCTGATGAACGCGCGGCAGCCTTCGCGCCTGCCGCCCAACATCTATGGCACCGAGGGCGACTGGGAGATCTATTCGTCGCCGTCGCGCGACGCGCGGCTGAAGACCGCGTTCAAGGAGCTGCGCGACGCCGTGGCGCGGTTCATGACGCTGTACCGCGCCGGCGATCCCCGGCTGAAATATGGCGGGCAGAACCTGGCCGTCGATCTTCTGACGACCTATGACCGCGAGGCGGCGGCCTGCAAGCTCTCCTATGCGCGCAGCGACGGCGTGCCGGTCGTGCTGTCCTATGAGGAGGCGCGCAAGCGGCTGTTCGCGATGTCGTTCGATCCCTATCACTGCGTCGAGCGGCGCTGGGGCGCGAGCGATCCGCGCGAGCTGGCCAGCTGCGCCGACGGCCCCGCCAAGCGCGCCTGGTATGCGGCGGAGCAGCGCCTGCGCAACCAGCTCGACCGTACCTATGACGTCGAGATGGGCTTCTCGCTGGACGAATTGACCGCGCATGTGCCCGGCAGCGGCGTCGATGCGCCGCCCGATACCGATGTGCGGACCTATCTGTGGACGATGCGGAGCACGCCGCGCGGCAAGGCCAAATGAAAAGGCCGGGCGTCGCCGCCCGGCCTTTGGAAGCTTCTCTGTCCATCCCCCCGCATGCGCTGGAAGACGTGTCCGCGGCACCGCCAGCTGCGGAGGGCCAAGGAGCGCTCAATGCGTGCGGGCGTAGATTTCCCACAGATGGGCGACGATCTTCTCCTTGGGATCGCCGTCGGCATTGGCGAAGGTGCGGACCGCCTGGTCCTTCTTGCCGCCGCCGAGATAGGCCATGCCGAGACGGATCTGGGCGTTGGCCTTGTCGGAGACCCCCTTGGCGATGCCCTGCTGAACCAGGTTCAGCGCATCGGGGAACTTGCCCTGGCCCCAGGCGTCCTCGCCCAGCTTGACCAGCGCATCGCCATTGGCATGCGCCAACGAGCGCGCCTGGCTCGCCGCATTGGCCGTCGCCTGGCCGGTCGCCATGTTCATCAGCCGGGTGACGCGGTCGCCGCCGAGCACCTTGGCCTGGATGCCCTTCTGAATGACGGACTGGGACTCCGCGGCGAAGCCGAGCTGCAGGCCGAGCTGCGCCAGCAGCATGTACTGGTCGGCGGTCTTCAGCGACCCGGTCAGCAGCTTGAGGCGATAGATATCGAGCGTCTCGTGATCGGAGAGCGCCTTGGTCCCCTCGGCGGTGGAGAGGAGCTGGGCCCAATATTCCGGCTTGTTGGTGCGCAGGACCAGCTGTTCCAGCGCGGTGCGCATGCCCTCATTGTCCTGGGTCTCGTAGGCACAGCGCATCTGCAGCGTCAGCAATTGCTCGCCGGCGCCCGAGCCGAAATTATTGCGGATGAACCGGGTGCAGCCGGCATAGTCGTGCAGCAGATAGTAGGCCTGCGCCTTGAGCTGCGTGCATTGCGCATCGCCGCCGCCCGAATTGATGACGCCGTGATAGTCGCCCTTCAGATAGAGGCCCGCGCAACCGCCGCCGCCGGCCGATCCGGATTTCTGGGCGATATAGTTCTTCACCTGCTCGATCGCCTCGCGATCGCCCGCCGTCAGGCCGCCCTGGCCCTCGGCCGAGGCGACGCTGGCGCGGGCGCCGCCCAGATTGCCGCCTTCC
>DASWOE010000320.1:0-2074 GCA_036398875.1 Rhizomicrobium sp. | reverse complement strand
CGCCGTGCTGATGCCGCCGCCCGCCCCCGCGGCGCCCGGCGCCTATGATTTCGGCCGCACCGCCTACTACCTGCGGCTTGGCGGCGTCGGCTATACCTTCGGCAGGCCCAAGCCCATCGCGCCGCTGGGCGCGCCGGACGGGCGCGACCGCTACCGCCTCTTCGTCGAGACGCTCCGTACACGGATGACGGCGCGCATCCACCTTGTGCTTCCGGGCAGCACCGGCGGCATCGCCTCGGCCCTCATCACCGGCGATCGCGCCGCGAGTTTCGACAGCGACGAGCAGGCGCTGCGCGATGCCGGCCTCGCCCATGTGCTGGCGATCGCGGGGCTGCACATGGCGCTGGTCGGCGGCGGGCTGTACTGGGTGCTGCGCGCCTTGCTCGCCGCCTTTCCGATAATCGCCCTGCACCATCCGATCAAGAAATGGGCGGCGTCCGCCGCCCTCGGCGCCGCGGCGTTCTATCTGATGATCTCCGGCGCCTCGTCGGCCTCGACACGCGCCTTCGTCATGCTGGCGGCGATGCTGCTGGGCGTGTTGTTCGACCGGCCCAGCCTGTCGATGCGCACCCTGGCGCTCGCCGCTTTCGTCATTCTCCTGCTGGGGCCCGAGAGCCTGGTCGAGCCGGGCTTCCAGATGTCGTTCGCCGCCGTCGTCGGCCTCATCGCCGTCGCGGAGTGGGAGCAGGCGCGGCCTCGCGACGATACGCCGGCGCCGCGGCGGTTCCGGGCGGTGCGCCGCTATATGCGTGGCATCGCCACGACCAGCCTGGTCGGCAGCCTCGCGACCGTGCCCTATGCGATCTATCACTTCGATCGCGCCACGCATTACGCGGTGCTCGGCAACCTGCTCGCCATGCCGATCATGGGCTTCGTTGCCATGCCGGCCGCCGCGCTCGCCGTCTTCCTCATGCCCTTCGGCCTCGATGCCTGGCCGCTGCGGGTGCTGGGCTGGGGCATCGAGATGATGCTGGCGGTCGGCCGCTTCGTCTCGGACCTTCCCGGCGCGGTGTCGGTGATGCCGGCCTGGCCGGTGGCCGCGCTCGTGCTCGTCTCGCTGGGCGGATTGTGGCTCGGCCTGTGGCGGCGGCGCTGGCGCTGGCTGGGACTTTTCCCGGCGGCTGCGGGCCTGCTGCTCGCCTATAGCGGAACGCCGCCCGATCTGCTGATCGCGCGCGACGGTCTGACGGTCGCCATTCGCGCTCCGGACGGATCGCTCAAGCTGTTCGCCAAGGCCAGGGACGCCTATTCGGCCGCCGAATGGCTCAAGCGCGATGGCGATTCCCGCGATGCCGACGATGCGGTGGCCACGGCGGGCGACGGCGTGCGTTGCGACGCGCTCGGCTGCATCGCGCGCACGGCGTCGGGTCTTTCGATCGCCGATGTCGGGCGCATCGACGCCCTGGCCGAGGATTGCGCCTCTGCTTCCATCGTCGTCAGCGCCGTACCGACGCGCCGCGCCTGCCGGGGGCCAAGACTGGTCATCGACCGTTTCGACATCGCGCGCGGCGGCGGCGTCGCGGTCTGGTTCGGACCGCCGCTGCGCACCGAAACGGTGGAACAGGATCGCGGCCGCCGCCCCTGGAGCGCGCCGCCGACTCGTCAGTACCGCCGGATCAACCCGACCAGCTTGCCCTGAATGCGCACGCGGTCGGCGCCGTAGAGCCGCGTCTCGTAAGCCGGGTTCGCCGCCTCCAGCGCGATTGAATCGCCGCGCCGGCGCAGCCGCTTCAGCGTCGCTTCCTGGTTATCGACCAGCGCGACCACGATCTCGCCCGTATTGGCGCTGTCGGCTTCCTGGATGATCACCGTGTCGCCGTCGAGGATGCCGGCATTGATCATCGAATCGCCGGTTACTTCGAGCGCATAGTGATCGCCGCGGCCGATCATGTCGACCGGCACCGGCACCTCGCCGACCTTGTTCTGCAGCGCCTCGATCGGCGTGCCGGCGGCGATGCGGCCGACCAGCGGCACATTGACGGCGGCTTCCCCGCCATCGCCATAGCCGCGCCGCGGCGCCGGCGCGCGCGCGTCCACGCGCACCTCGCTGCGGCCATGATGACGGACGGAACGC
>DASWOE010000319.1:0-13351 GCA_036398875.1 Rhizomicrobium sp. | reverse complement strand
CCCCGCGCGGCGTAGGCGACGATCTTGCCGTTCGGACCCCCATCGGCCCGCAAGGCGGACTTTGTAAAGCCGATGAACACGACGCTGCGCTTTTCGCTCAACTGTGTGTGATGCATCCATCCGGTCGCGCCATCGACGTCCTTGACGTGCCGCCAGGCATCATAGCTTCCGACGATCCGCACCGGATAATTCCGGCGGCGATAGATCCAAAGAATGCGATGCGCATAGGATGGCCCCTCGCGCAGATAGGCTTCGCTGCGGCGGACGCTGGCATAGTGCGGCGCATCGGCCGGCGGCGATGCGGCGGCCGATCCGGACAGGCAGAGAAGAAGCAGCGCCACCGCGCGCGCCAGCGTTCTCGAATCGCGAACCATCGTGCCGAGGTGTAAGCCAGCCGTCGCGGCAATTCGAGGGCGCGCGATTGACGCGGTGCAGCAACCCACCTAGGTTCCCGCCACGCGCTTGGTTTTGGGAACGCGGAGCAATTCCGCGGCTGCCCCCGCAACTGTAACCGGCGAGCGTTCGTCCACGTGCCACTGGGGCCAAAAGCTCTGGGAAGGCGGGCGAAACGCGACCGCAGCCGGAAGCCAGGAGACCTGCCTCGCGCCGTCGTCCTGTTTCCGCCCGGGGTGTGGCGGAGGCCGCGGGAGAAACCGCCGTGGCGACAAGTGGAGTCGCGCGGGGCATTTTCCGATGGGAAATTCCATTCTGATCCGTTTGCCGCGCGTGGCTCCTGCCATCCACAGGAGTATCGCATGCGCAATTCCCTCTTGCTGTCCGCGGCGCTGACAGCGCTCGCGGCGCCTGCCGCCGCCCAGACCGTTGCCGGCCCCGTGGACCCGTATCGTCCCGAGACCGTCGTCGTCAGCGCCACCCGCACCGATCAGCCGCTCAGGGTGACCGGCGCGTCGGTCTCGGTGATCGACGCCCAGGACCTGAAGACCCAGCAGACGGTCGCGCTGACCGACATTCTGCAGCAGACGCCGTCGCTGGTCGTGACGCGCAATGGCGGTCTCGGCCAGCCGGCCAGCATCAGCCTGCGCGGCGGCGAGGCGGGCCAGACCGTGGTCCTGATCGACGGCGTGCGCGTGAACGATCCGAGCGTGACCGACGACAGCGCCGCCGCCGCGCTGGGCGATCTGCTGGTCAACAACATCGCGCGGGTGGAGATTCTGCGCGGGCCCCAATCGACGCTTTATGGCAGCAACGCGCTCGGCGGGGTGATCGACGTCATCACCAAGCGCGGCGGCGCCGATGCGATCGATGCCAGCGTCGAAGGCGGCTCTTTCGGCACCTTCCACGCCAATGTCGCGGCGCATGGCGCGGCGGGCTTCCTGGAATACGGCGCCGGGCTGAACTACCTCACAACGAGCGGCATCTCGGCGGCGGATTCGCGCTTCGGCAATCCCGAGGCCGACGGTTACACCAATGTCGGCGCCACGGTGAATCTGCGCGCCCATGTGGACGATGCGGTGAGCATCGACCTGCGCGGCTATTACACCCGCGGCCATGACGATTTCGACGACGGCTTCGGCGGCCCGCCGCTGTTCGCCGTGGCCGATTCCGCGGCCAACAACACCAACGACCTCAAGACCGGCTATCTCGGCGCCAATGCCGATCTGTTCGGCGGCGTGCTGCACAACCGCCTGGCGGTGATCGCGACGCAGGCGGGCCGGGACTTTTTCGATTCCGCCTCCGACGTCACCCATCTGAACTTCGCCTATTATGCCAGCACGACGCGGTTCGAATATCAGGGCATCGTCGATATCGATCCGGACAGCCAGGTCACCTTTGGCGCGGAGACGGAGGCGAGCACATTCCGGAACGACAATTTCGGCAGCTTCGCCTTCTTCTCGCCGCCGGTGGTGTCGGGCCATGACCGGCTGACCGGCTATTACGCGCAAGGCCAGACGACGCTGTTCGAGCAGCTGACGCTGACCGGCGGCGTGCGCCTGGACGACGACGACCAGTTCGGCACCCATCCCTCCTACAAGTTCAACGCGGCGTGGCAGATCCTGCATTGGGACGCGACCCTGCGCGCCAATGTCGGCAACGCCTTCAAGGCGCCGAGCCTGTTCCAGGAATTCGGGCCGAACTCGCTGCCGAGCCAGATCGGCCACCTGAAGCCGGAGACCGCGACCGGCTGGGAGGTCGGCGCCGACAAGCGGCTGTGGGGTGACCGGTTGACCGCCTCTCTGACCTATTTCGAGCGCAACACGACCAACCAGATCGACTTCCAGAACTGCTTCACGCCGCTCGACGCGCCCGGATGTCGCTATCGCGTCGCGGTGTTCGGATATTACGACAACATCGCCAGGACCCGGGCGCGGGGCGTGGAAGCGGAGCTCGCGGCCGTCATCACCGATACGCTGACCGCCAAGCTCGCATACACCAACATGTCGTCGATCAATGCCGTGTCGCGTCTCGACCTGCCGCGCCGGCCGCAGAACCTGGCCAGCGCGGTGGTGACCTGGCTGCCGCTGGACGGCGCCACGCTCGGCTTCAGCCTCACCTATCAGGGCAAGCGGTTCAACGATGCGGGCAATTTCACGCCGCTGACCAGCGCCACCCAGGTCAATCTGTTTGCATCCTATGACGTTACGGAACATTGGCAGCTGTTCGGCCGGATCGACAATATGTTCAATGACCGCACCGAAGACGTGACCGGCTATGGCGTCGCCGGGATCGGCGCGTTCGGCGGCATCCGCGCCGCTTTGTAAGCGCTTGGCGCCATGGCAAGGTCCGAGGGATCGCCATCCCCCGGACCTCGCCATGCGCTTCGCTTCCATCCTGATCGCCAATCGCGGCGAGATCGCCGTGCGCATCGCCCGCGCGGCAGCCGATCTGGGATTGCGCAGCGTGTCGGTCTATTCCGAAGACGATGCCTTGTCGGCGCATGTGAAGGCCGCGCACTCGTCGGTGGCGCTGGCCGCGAGCGGCCCGGCCGCCTATCTCGACATCGCGCGCATCATCGCCGCCGCTAAGGCCGCGCAGTGCGACGCCGTTCACCCGGGCTACGGCTTCCTGAGCGAGAACGCCCAATTCGCCGCCGATTGCGAGAGGGCGGGGCTGGTCTTCATCGGGCCGTCGCCCAAGGTGCTGTCGATCTTCGGCGACAAGGCGCGCGCCCGCGCCCTGGCCGAGCGCTTCGGCGTGCCGGTGCTGCCGGCCACGGGCGGGCCCGCGAGCCTGGATCAGATCCGCGACTTCTTCCGCAAGATGCGCGCGCCGATCGTGATCAAGGCGATTGCGGGCGGCGGCGGACGCGGCCTGCGCATCGTCGCCGACGAGAACGAAGTCGAGAGCGCCTATGTTCGCTGCCAGTCCGAGGCGCTTGCCGCCTTCGGCAATGCGGCCGTCTATGCCGAGATGATGATGCCCAATCCGCGCCATATCGAGGTGCAGGTGGCGGGCGACGGCCGGTCGGCGAGCCATATCTGGGAGCGCGACTGCACCTTGCAGCGCCGCCACCAGAAGATCGTGGAGATCGCGCCGGCGCCGGGCCTCGATCCGGATTTGCGGCGCCAATTGTGCGACGCCGCGGTGTGGCTGGCCGACGACGTGAACCTGCAGGGACTGGCGACCTTCGAATTCCTGATCGACCCGGCGCCGCCGCGCCACGCGCCGGCCTTCGCCTTCATCGAGGCCAATCCGCGATTGCAGGTCGAACATACCGTGACGGAGGAAGTGACCGGCATCGATCTCGTCGCCGTGCAGATCGAATTGGCGCGCGGGCGAAGCCTGCGCGAAATCGGGCTGCACCAGGACGACGTGCCCGCGCCGCGCGGCACCGCGGTGCAGCTTCGCATCAACATGGAGCGGATCGAGGCCGACGGGACCATCAAGCCCACCGGCGGCACGCTCAGCGCGTTCACGCCGCCCTCGGGGCCCGGCGTGCGCGTCGATACTTTCGGCTATGAGGGCTATACGGCCAATCCCGCGTTCGATCCCTTGCTTGCCAAGCTGATCGTGCACGGACCCGATTATCCCTCGGCGATGACGCGCGCCCGGCGCGCGCTCGGCGAGTTCGTGATCGCGGGCGTCACGACCAATGCCGGGTTTCTGCATGCGCTGATCTCGCGCGAGGAGGTGGTGGAGGGGCGGACGCATACGCGCTTCGTCGAGGAGCATTGCGCGCAGCTGGTCGCCGCGGCGCAAGACTTCAAGCCGCTCTCCGCCGTCGCGATCGCCGCGCCGGCCGCCATTCGATCGCCGGTCGCGGCCGCGCCCGAGGGCACGATCGCGGTGGCCGCGCCGATGCAGGGCAAGGTCGTCGCCATCGCCGTCAAGCCGGGCGATCTGGTGCGCCGGGGCGCCGAAGTCGCGGTGCTGGAGGCGATGAAGATGGAGCATATCGTCGCCGCGCCGGTGTCGGGCCGCGTGCATGGACTCGCCATCGCTCCCGGAACGGTGCTGTTCGAGGGCGACGCCCTGCTCTATCTGGTGCCGCAAACGGTCGCCGATGCGGGCGAGAGCGCCGTCGCGGCCGTCGATCCGGATCATATCCGGCCCGACCTGGCGGAAGCCATCGCGCGGCATGCCTTCGGCCTCGACGCCAACCGCCCCGAGGCGGTGGCGCGGCGGCGCAAGGCCGGCCAGCGCACGGTGCGCGAGAATGTCGAGCAGCTCTGCGATCCGGGAAGCTTCATCGAATACGGCGCGCTGGCCTTCGCGGCGCAGCGGCGGCGGCGCACGCTGGAGGACCTGATCGCCAACACGCCGGGCGACGGCATCGTCACCGGCATCGGCACGGTCAACGCCGCTTCGTTCGGCGAGAACAGGGCGCGCTGCGCCGTGATGGCGTACGACTACACCGTGCTCGCGGGCACCCAGGGCGCGATGAACCATCGCAAGAAGGACCGCCTTCTGACGGTGGCCGAGGAATGGAAGCTTCCCGTCGTCTGCTTCGCCGAAGGCGGCGGCGGACGGCCCGGCGAAACCGATTTTCCCGGCGTGGCGGGGCTCGATACGCCGACCTTTCGCCAATACGCCAAGATGAGCGGCCTGGTGCCGCGCATCGGCATCGCTTCGGGCCGCTGTTTCGCCGGCAACGCGGCGCTGCTCGGCTGCTCCGACGTCGTGATCGCGACAGCGAATTCGAATATCGGCATGGGCGGCCCGGCGATGATCGAGGGCGGAGGCCTCGGCATCTACAAGCCCGAAGAGGTCGGGCCGATGGCGGTGCAGGTGGCCAATGGCGTGGTCGATATCGCCGTCGAGGACGAGATCGAGGCGGTCGAGGCCGCCAAGAAATATCTCGGCTATTTCCAGGGACCGCTCGCGCATTGGGACTGCGCCGACCAAAAGGAACTGCGCCATCTCATTCCGGAGAACCGGCTGCGCGTCTATGAGAGCGCCAGGGTGATCGAGACGCTGTGCGATACCGGATCGGTGCTCGAACTGCGCGCCGGCTTCGCATCCGGCATGATCACGGCACTGGTGCGGATCGAAGGCCAGCCCTTCGGCCTGATCGCCAACAATCCGATGGTGCTGGCCGGCGCGATCGACGCGCCCTGCGCCGACAAGGCGGCGCGCTTCCTGCAACTGTGCGACGCGTTCGGGCTGCCGGTGCTGTCGCTGTGCGACACGCCGGGCTTCATGGTGGGACCGGAAGCGGAGAAGACCGCGCTGGTGCGGCGCGTGTCGCGCATGTTCGTTGCCGGCGCCGGTTTGAGCGTCCCGATCTTCACGATCGTTCTGCGCAAGGGCTATGGCCTGGGTGCGCAGGCGATGGCGGGCGGCAGCTTTCATGCCCCCTTCTTCATCGTGTCGTGGCCGACGGGAGAGTTCGGCGGCATGGGGCTGGAGGGCGCCGCGCGGCTGGGCTATCGCAAGGAGCTCGAAGCCGAGCCGAACGACGAGGCGCGCGAGGCGCTGTTCAAGAAGCTGGTGGCGCAGTCCTATGCGCGCGGCAAGGCGGTCAACATGGCGGCCTATCTGGAGATCGACGACGTGATCGATCCCGCCGACACGCGCCGCTGGATCCTGCGCGGCTACCGCTCCCTGCCGCCCCGCGACGCCGGCCGGCGGCGCGGCTTCATCGATACATGGTGAGGGTCGCCCTTTGCACGAAGATGGAGCGCGGCGCACAAACCCTGTAGCGATTGCGCCGCCGACGATGAATGACCCATGGCCGGCGGAGACTTTCGCGTGATCCTGCTTATTCTGTCCTATCTGGGCGGCGTGCTGACCATCGTGAGCCCCTGCATCCTCCCCGTGCTGCCGTTCGTCTTCGCGCGTTCGGACCGGCCTTTCCTGCGTTCGGGCCTGCCATTGCTCGCCGGAATGGCAGTCACCTTCGCCGCCATCGCCACGCTGGCGACGCTGGGCGGCGCATGGGCCATTCACGCGAACCAGTATGGCCGCATCGTCGCGATGGCTCTGCTCGCCTTCTTCGGGCTGACGCTGCTGTTCGAATCCGTCGCGGATCGCCTGACGCGCCCGCTGGTGGCGCTGGGAAACCGGCTGTCGCAATCGGCAAACGGCACCGGCAGCGACCTTGGACCGTCGCTTCTGCTGGGCGTCGCGACCGGATTGCTGTGGGCGCCCTGCGCGGGGCCGATCCTCGGCCTGATCCTCACCGGCGCCGCCATCAACGGGGCGAGCGCGAGCACGACGCTGCTTCTGCTCGCCTATGCGGCGGGTGCCGCGACGTCGCTCGCGGCGGCGCTGCTCGTCGGCGGCCGCGGTTTCGCCGCGATGAAGCGATCGCTCGGTGCTGGCGAGTGGATCCGGCGCGGACTGGGCGTCGCTGTTCTGCTCGGCGTCGTCGCCATCGCGTTCGGCCTCGATACCGGGATCCTTGCGCAATTGTCGCTGGCGAAAACGGCGGGGCTGGAACAGGCATTGGTCGATAAGGCGATGCCGGGGCGCGCCGTCAAAACCGTCGCCGTGGCCGGAAGCGAATTTCCGGTCGAAGGCGTCATGCCGCCATTGAGCGGTGCGACCGCGTGGCTGAATTCGCCGCCGCTCACCTCGAAGACGCTGCGCGGAAAGGTCGTGCTGGTCGATTTCTGGACCTATTCCTGCATCAACTGCCTGCGCTCGCTGCCCTACATCGAGGCCTGGGCGCGAAAATACAAGGATCACGGCCTCGTCGTCATCGGCATCCATGCGCCGGAATTCGCGTTCGAGAAGGACATCGGCAATGTCCGCCGCGCGGTACGCGACCTGGGCGTGACGTACCCCGTCGCTCTCGATGACGATCTGACGATCTGGCAGGCGTTCAACAACGAATACTGGCCCGCACACTATTTCATCGACGCCCAAGGGCGCATCCGCCGCCACCATTTCGGCGAGGGCGAATATGCCGAATCCGAGCGCGTCATCCAGAAGCTGCTCAAGGAAGCCGGTTATGCGAACGTGCCGGACGGGATCGTCGATCCCAAGGCAGGCGGCGCGCTTGCGGCCGCCGATACCGGCGAAATGCAATCGCCGGAAACCTATGTGGGCTATGAGCGCGGGCAGAATTTCGCGTCCGGCGCGCCCGCCACGGATGCGCCGCAGGTCTATGCGACGCCGGCCACGCTCGCCCTCAATCAATGGGGCCTGGTCGGCGAATGGACCATCGGGCCGCAAGCGACGGTCCTGGACCGCGCGCCCGGCAGAATCGTCTTTCGTTTTCACGCCCGCGATCTTCATCTCGTGCTTGGGCCTGCCTCGGACGGCAAGCCGGTGCGCTTTCGCGTGACCATCGACGGCAGGTCGCCGGGCGATGCGCATGGCGTGGATACGGATAGCGCCGGCGACGGCATCGTCACCGAACAGCGCCTTTACCAGCTCATCCGGCAGAAGGGCGCCATCGTGGACCGCACCTTCGCGATCGAATTCCTCGATCCCGGCGTTCAGGCGTTCGCGTTCACGTTCGGTTGACGCCTATCTATCCCGCTGCCGCGTAGCGCTGCGCGACGGCCTTGCCCTTCGCGAACAACATGGGCGCGTGGTCGAGCGGCACGAACGCGTCCGACAAGCCGCGCACCAATTCCGCATGGCCGAGCACCAGCGCGCCGTCGGGCTGGAGAATTTCGGCGATCTTGTCGAGCACGGACGCTTTGGTCTTCGCATCGAAATAGATCAGCACGTTGCGGCAGAACACGACGTCGAGGTCGTCGAGCCAGCCATAGGAATCGAGCAGGTTGAAGGCGCGGAACGTCACCATGCGGCGCAGGTTTTCGGCGATGCGCCAATTTCCGCCCTCCTGGCTGAAGTTCGCCACCAGCCGGCGGATGGCGAGGCCGCGCTGGATCTCGAAATGCGAGTACAGCCCCTCTTCCCCGCGCGCGACCATCTCGGCGCTGAGGTCGGTGGCGATGAGGTCGATGCTCCAGCCCTTGGCGGCAAGCCCCGCATCGTCCAGCAGCATCGCAATCGAATAGGGCTCCTGGCCAGCGGCGCAGGCGGCGCTCCAGATGCGCAGCCTTTTGGCCTTGGCGCGCGCCTCGATCAGATGCGGCAGGACGAGATCGCGGAACTGCTCGAAGGCGGGTTTGTCGCGGAAGAAGGACGATTCGTTGGTGGTCATCGCTTCGGTGACCGCGCGCGCGAGGCTGTCGCGGCCATGGCGCAGTTCGGCGATCAGCCCGTCTATGCTGCGAAATCCGAAGCGCCGCGCGACGGGGGCCAATTGTCCGGTGACGAAGCGCGGCTTGTGCGCGGGCAGGATGAGCCCCGACCGGCGGCGCACGATCTGCGCAAGGAAGCTGAAGTCGTCGTCGGTCATCGCGCCGAAGGCTACGTCAAGCCCACTTCGGCGAGCTTGGCTTCCAGGATGCCGCGGTCGAAGGGCTTCATGATGTATTCGTTGGCGCCGGCGCCGAGCGCCTCGGTGATGTGCGCGACGTCGTTCTCCGTGGTGCAGAAGACGACGATCGGCCGCTGGCCGTCGCGCTCGCGCCGCAGCGTCTTGAGGAATTCGATCCCGTTCATGTTGGGCATGTTCCAGTCGAGCAGGATCAGTTCGGGCATCCGGGCCCGGCAGGCGGCGAGCGCGGCAAGGCCGTCCTCGGCCTCGTCGGTGGCGAATTTCAGATCCTGCAGGATGCGGCAGGCCACCTTGCGGATGACGCGGCTGTCGTCGACGACCAGACAGTTTCTCATGGGCTCACGAAGTCCTGCAGCGGCCGCACGCAACACGCGGCCCACGTCCGAATTCGAACGAAAGCTTAAGCACCAGATGTAAATGCGGGGTTTAGACGGTTAACCGGCCGCCAGTTCGACGGCGCCTTCTCGCGCCGTCAGCGTCAGCCCGGCGTTCAGCTCGCGCGACAGCTTGTGGGTCAGGAAAGGCTGGATGCCGCGGGCATCGAGATGGCTTTCCTCGCCCCGCACCGCATTGGCGACATCCTCCAGCACGCGGGCATGCGGACTGGTGGCCACGATCTTGAAAGCCGGGACCGCGGCGTCGGCACTGACATGGACGTTGAGCTGGCCGCCCCGCGGCAGGCAATCGGCGCCCATCAGGGTCGCGTTCATCAGCAATTTCGCCCAGTTCTTGGGCCAATTCACCTGCGGCGCGTTCCAGGTGAGCTGCACCTTGCCGCCTTCCAGCAGCCCGCCGACCAGCCTCCCGACCTCGCCGATATCGAGTTCCGCGCCGGCCGAGCCGGCCGCGCCGAACGCGATGCGCATGAACTGCAGCCGCGACAGCGCCTGCGCCGCGCTGGAGGACACGATCTTGAGCGCGTCGGCCCGCATCGCGGCATCGCGCTCGTCTTCCATCACCTCCAGGCCGTTGACGACGGCGCCCAGCGGCCCGACGAGATCGTGGCACACCCGGCTGACGAGAAACGCGGCAAACTCGATGTCATCCATGGACGGACCCATCTCCATATATGAGACATGGTTTACAGCGGGTAACCATGATCGCCGCGTCTTAAGGAAGACTTAAGAGGCCGGCAAGGGTCAGCTGCCATCGCCGATTTTGGCCCGCAAGGCGTCCAGATGGGCGATCAGGGCCGGAACGCTGCCGCCGTTCTGGCCGAGGAATGCGACGAATTGGTCGCGCTCTTCCAGCGCCAGCCAGATTCCGCCGACCGCGAAATCGACGATGGCCGGCTTGCCGGTATCGGAGCGGACGCGGAAATCGATCTCCAGCGGCTGGCCGCCGCGGTCGTCGGGATCGACCAGGGTCGTGGTGACGATGTCGTCGCCCGGTGCGTTTTGCCGCGAGCCGGTGACCTTCAACGTCTGGCCGGCATATTTCCCGAGAAAGGACCGATAGACCGCCACGGCGTAACTCTGGAACGCCGCCGCGAAGGCGTCGCGCTCGGCCGGCGCGGCCTTCGGACCGTAGGAACCCAGGACAAAGGCCGAGACGCGTTTCAGGTCCGTCACGCCCAACAGGAAAGCCTCGAACTGGGCGCCGCGCTGGACTTGCGTCAGCTTGCCGCTTTTGAGGATCGCCAGGCCCGTCTGGATGTTGTCCGAAACCAAGGCTTCCGACGGCGCCGTCCCCTGGCCAGCGACGGCCGGCACGATCATGGCCGATGCCATCGCAACCGCGACGAAGGCCCGCTGCAAAAAAGACGACGGATTGTAAGACCCCAAGAGGCGCATCTTTTCCCGTTCCGATGAGAGGTGGTTCGGCCCAAGCGCGGCCCGGCCGAATTCGCGACCGCCTTTGAGCCGCAATGGTGGCAAGTGTGTGGCGGCGCGCAAGCCTTGTATCGCAGCCGGCGCGATGTTCACACTCGGAAACGGATGGAACTTCGTGCTAGTCACAGCGAAAGCGGCGCGGCCGGAAGGGATATGCCCCATGAGTTCAACGCCTTCCGAAGCGCTGGCCGCGCTGGCGGCGCTCGCCCATGCGGCCGGCGCGATCGTCATGCGCCACTATGCCGGCGGCACCGCAGCGCGGCGCAAATCCGATCATTCGCCGGTGACCGACGCCGATGAGGAAGCCGAGGCGCGTATCCTGCAGGGACTGGAGGCGCTGGCGCCGGGCGTTCCCGTGGTGGCGGAGGAAGAGGTCGCGGCAGGACGGCTGCCCAAGATCGACACGCATTTCTACCTGGTCGATCCGCTCGACGGCACCAAGGAGTTCATCAACCGCAACGGCGAGTTCACCGTGAACATCGCCGAGATCGAGAACGGCGTGCCGGTGCGCGGCATCGTCTACGCGCCGGCGAAAAACCGGCTGTTCCTGGGCGAGAGCGGCGCCGGCGCCTTCGAGATCGAAAGCGAGATCGACACGCCGCCGGATTTCACGCGCGCGCATGCGATTCATGTGCGCAAGGCGCCGGCCGACGGGCTGATCGCGGTCGCCAGCCGCTCGCATCGCGACCAGAAGACCGAGGAATATCTCGCCGCCTATCCGGTGAAGGATTTCATCACCGCCGGCTCGTCGCTGAAATTCTGCCTGGTCGCGGCGGGCGAGGCCGACATCTATCCGCGCCACGGCACCACGATGGAGTGGGATACGGCCGCCGGCCATGCGGTGCTCGCGGCCGCCGGCGGCACGGTCACCAAGCTGGACGGTTCGCCGTTTCTTTACGGACGTGCGATCGACGGCTTCACCAACCCGCATTTCGTGGCGCGGGGCGGCTGATGTCAGCGATCGTAATGGCGCCGGCTGGAATAGAACATCAGCGCCATCAACCCGCCGCCGACCACCACCGTCAGGACGGAACCGGCGACGAGCGCGAACCAGCCGAAGGCCGACATATGCGCGATGCCGATCGCGCCCCAGGCATAGACGGCATACCAGATCGAGCCGGCAAGGAAGGCGAGAAGCACCGTCAATGCCAGCCATCCGCCGCCCGAAAGATGCGCCGGGCTGTCGTCGTCATCGCTCATGCCGCTACCGTTCATCGCAGTGATAACGCGGCCGGCACGCTCTCGTTCATCACCCGACGCATGGCCGCCAAGCCGCGCCGTCACGATGTCAGTGCGCCGGCGCGGTGCCGAGCGTCAGGGAACCCGGCGCCGATTGCACCTTGAGCTCCGTCCCGTCGGCCCCGGAAACCTGCAGCATGTCGCCCTTGACCGGGGCCGAGCCGTCCACGGCGCAGGCGATCCAGCGCGTATCGTCCACCCGGACCGGCCCGCGGCCGTTGACGAAGGTCTCCTCGCATTTGACCACGCGGCCGACATATTGCGCGCTGCGCTCGTTGAGATTGCCGTGCGTGGCGCGATCGGCGCGGCCCAGGCGCGACCGCTTCCACAGCACCGTGGCCCCGACCGCGATCACCGCGAAGAGGAACACCGCGAGACGGCCATCGAGCGGCGGAACGAAGAACTTCAGCGCGCCCACGATCAGCGCGGAAATTCCGGGCCAGAGCAGATACTGCGTCATGCTGGCGACTTCGAGCGCCAGCAGGACGGCGCCCAGCGCCCACCAGTGCCAGGCGGGCTGCGCGTTGAGGAAATCGGTGAGGACGTGCATGCGGACCTCCCTCGTCAGGTTCCGGCCGGCCGCGTCGGCGGCGAAACGTTCGGCACCGTGCCGGCCGCGTTCTGGCCACGCGCCGGACGCTGCGTTCCGGTCGCCGCGACCTGGGTCGTGATCGCCTCGCGCGTCATTTCCGCGATACCGGCGATCGAGCCCAGCAGGCCGGCGGACTCCATCGGGATGATGACGAATTTCTGGTTCGGCGCGGTGGCGAGCTGGGCGAAGGCATCGACATATTTCTGGCCGAGGAAGTAGTTGAGCGCGTTGACGTTGCCGGCCTCGATCGAGTCCGACACCATCTGGGTCGCCTTGGCTTCGGCCTGGGCCAGGCGCTCGCGCGCCTCGGCATCGCGGAACGCCGCCTCCTTGCGGCCTTCGGCCTGCAGGATCGCCGATTGTTTGGCGCCCTCGGCGCGCAGGATCGCGCCCTGCTTCTCGCCGTCGGCCTGGGTGACCTCGGCGCGACGGAAGCGCTCGGCCTTCATCTGCCGCGCCATCGCTTCGGTGATGTCGGTCGGCGGCGACAGATCCTTGATCTCGATGCGCGTGACCTTGACGCCCCAGGGGCTCGTCGCCTGATCGACCACGGCGAGCAGGCGCTGGTTGATCTCGTCGCGCTTGGAGAGCACTTCGTCGAGGTCCATCGCGCCTATCACGGTACGGGCGTTGGTCAGGCACAGATTGGTGATGCCGGCCTGCAGGTTCGCGACCTCATACGCCGCCTTGGCGGTATCGACGACCTGGTAGAAGGCAATGGCGTCGGCGGTCACCGTTGCGTTGTCGCGCGTGATGACCACCTGGCTCGGAATGGGAAGCACTTCTTCCATCACCGAAAGCTTGCGGCCGATGCGGTCGAAATAGGGCACGATGATGTTGAGGCCGGGCTTGAGCACCTTGGTGAAGCGGCCGAAGCGCTCACCCGTACATTCGCGGCCCTGCGGAACACTCGTGACGCACGCAAAG
>DASWOE010000318.1:0-4635 GCA_036398875.1 Rhizomicrobium sp. | reverse complement strand
CGCGCGCCCGGACGGCGTCGAGCGCGACGACGAAGAGCGGCTCGGCATTGCCCGCCAGGCCCAGGCCCTTGCGCTGGCCGACGGTGAAGTGGATGACGCCGTCGTGACGGCCGACGACGCGGCCGCCAAGATCGACGATGTCGCCCGGATCGGCGGCGCCGGGCTTCAGCCGGGCGACGAGGCTGGCGTATTTGCCGTCGGGCACGAAGCAGATGTCCTGGCTGTCGGGCTTGCCGGCATTGGCGAGGCCCAGCGCCGCCGCCAGGGCGCGCACGTCGCTCTTGGGCAGGCCGCCCAGCGGAAAGCGCAGATAGGAAAGCTGCGCCGGCGTGGTGGCGAACAGGAAATAGCTCTGGTCGCGGCTGTCGTCGGCGGCGCGATGCAATTCCGCCCCGGCCGGGCCATCGACGCGGCGGACATAATGGCCGGTCACCAGGGCCGCCGCACCCAGCTCGCGCGCCGTGTCCATCAGGTCGGCGAACTTGACCCGCTCGTTGCAGCGCACGCAGGGGATCGGCGTCTCGCCGCGCGCATAGCTGTCGGCGAAATCGGCGATCACGCGTTCCTTGAAGCGCCGTTCGTAGTCGAGCACGTAATGGGCGATGCCGAGCTTTTCGGCGACGCGGCGGGCGTCGTGGATGTCCTCGCCGGCGCAGCAGGCGCCTTTGCGCCGGGCCGCGCCCGCATCGTAGAGCTGCAGCGTCACGCCGACCACGTCATGGCCTTCGCGCTTGGCCAGCGCCGCGGCGACGGAGGAATCCACCCCGCCCGACATGGCGACGACGACGCGCGTTCCCTTTGGCAGGCCCAGATTCATGCGCGGGGCTATAATCCCGCCGGCCTTTGGCCGCAAGGTTTACTGCGACGGCAGGTAGTTCAGCAGCGACACCTGGTTGAGCCGCGCCGTGACCTGCATGGCGGCCTGCAGCGCCACCTGGTTCTGGTTGAGCTGGCTGATCGCGGTCGGCATGTCCACGTCTTCGATGTTCGAGACGAAGCCCTTGTAAAGCGTCGAGAGCGAGGATTGGTGATCCGACGCGTCCTGGAGCTGGTTGTAGACGAAGCCGTTGGCGGCGGCGGCGTTGTTCACCCCGGTGGCGGCCGTGGCGGAGGTCTGGATCTCGTCGGTCAGAAAGCTGTTCTGCGCCGTGGTGAGCGAGGGGGTGGCGGCGAAATTGCCCGACGAGCCGGCATCGAAGCCCGCGATGTCCTTCAGCGTCTGCATCAGGCCGGTGCCGATGTCGGAGGCGAGCACGCCGACCTGGACGCTCTGGCCGTCGCCGACCATCACCGATTTCTTCATCGACCCGTTCGAGAACGCATCCGCGGCGGAGGGCAGCGCCGCCAGCTGCGACAGCGAGGTCACGTTGAGCGGCGCGGTGTCGTCCTTCTCGCCGCCATAGAGATAATTGCCGTTGGCGTCCTTGGTGTTCAGGATCTGGCCGACCTGATCGAAAATGCCCTGCGCGGTCGCCATCAGCGTGGTGCCGTCATTGTTGGCGACCGATTTGGTGATCGCCTGGCGCAGCTGGTTGGCGAGATCGGAGAGCGAGCTGAGCTGGGAATCCTGCAAATTGGCCTGGTTGAGCGCGACCGTGGTGCTGGCCTGGTAGGCGTCGGCCTTGTTGGCGGCGGTGCGCGCGGCCTCGAGCACCGCGACCTTGTCGCCGAAGCCGGCATAGTCGGTCGCGACCTTGCCGCTGGCGACCTGGTTCTGCGAGGTCTGCAGCGCCTGCGAGGCGCCCTGGATCTGCTGCAGCAGGTACTGCGCCTGGTTCGCGGTGGAGGTGCGATCGACGTTCATGGCGGCCTCTATTGAATCTGCAGCAGCGTGTCGAACAGCTGCTGGACGACCGACAGCATGCGCGCGCCGGCGCTATAGGCCTGCTGATAGGTCATCATATGGGTGAGTTCCTCGTCGAGATTGACCCCCGAATTGGAGGCGAGGCGCGACTGCGCCTCCTGAAGGCGGTCGTCCTGCGCGGTCTGGTTGGCGCTCGCCGCCGAGCCCTGCGTGGCGACGTCCTGATAGAACACCGCGGCATAGTCGCTCAGCGAGCCGGTCTGGGCCGCGATGTCGCCGGCCTTGGCGAAGCTCTGCGTCGCCGATCCGACATTCTGCAGCGCCAGCGCGCCGCTGTTGTCGCCATGGCCGACGATCGCATCGCCGGCCACGGTGGAACCGGCGATCTGCGCCTTGGCGAGGGCGATGCGCTGCGGCGCGGTCGCGATCTGGCCGTTCACCGAAAAGCTCGCCGCCTGGAGCGCGGTCTGGTTGCCGCCGATGCCGAAGAGCTGGGTGAAGCTCATGCCGGTGGCGCCGCGCGCCGTGGTGTCGCTGGTGACGGCGAGATCGTAATTGGCGAGGCTGGAAGGCTGGGTCTCGCCGATCGAACCGTCGGCGTTGAGCTGAAAGCTCGCGCTGCCGCCCATCGCGGTGTTGAGCGCGGTCACGACATTGCCCATCGTCATGCCGGCGGTGAGCGTCACCGTCGCGCTTTTGGCGATGTCGCCATTGGGGCCCTTGAGCGCGAGGCCGATCTGGCTGCCGGCGGCGAAGCCGCCGGCATCGGCCGAGGACAGGCCGGTCGCGAGGATGGACGGCGCCGCCGAACGGAAGAGGTCGTTGAGGCCGAAGAATTGCGAGAAGCCGGCGCCGCCGCGGCTGGCCGGCGCGGTCGCGTCGTCCTGCACCACGATGCCGTTGCCGCCGGCGGCCTGGACCGCGAGCACGCCGTTCGAAAAACTGGCGCTGCCCTTGGCGCCGAGCGCGCCGTTGAGCGCGGTGGCGAAGCCGCCGACCGTCCCTGCGAAGGACTGGGCCGGCCCGCCATCGACCGACAGCGTGCGGGCGTCGAAGTCCACGTCGATGCGGCTGACCAGATTGCCGTCGGAATCGGCGACGGCGACCGTCGTCTTGCCGGTGAAGCCGAGCGCGTCGCCGCCGAGCAGTCCGGTGTTGCGCCCGGTCAGCGCGGCGGGCGGCGGGAAGGCGGTGTTGGCGTTGTGCGCGGTGTTGTAGGCCTGCGCCGTGGTGCGCGCGAGATTGCCGACCTCGGTGCCCAGATCGGCCAAGGCGCCGTCGCGCATGTCGAGCAGGCCCTTGATCTTGCCCGAGGCGAGATCGGGCTCGAAATTCTGCGGCGCGGCGATGGGCGCGCCGGAGGACGGGTTGACGTCCTGCACGGTGATGGCGCCATAGGTGCCGTTGTTCGCGCCGGACGCATAGGCGAGCTGCGCGTAGGTGTCGCTCACCAGGTTGACGCCGTCCTCGGTCATCACCGTCATGCGGCCGTCGGGCTGCTGGACGGTGCGGATGCCGACCAGCTGTGACAGGTTCTGCAGCGCGGTGTCGCGCTGATCGAGCAGGGCCGATGAATCGTCGCTGCCGATCTGGCTGTTCTTGATCTGCATGTTCAGGTCGTAGACCTGCTTGACCAGCGTGTTCACGCCGCCGATCGAGGTTGCGACCTGCTGATCGACCTGGTCGCGCAGGCCCGAGATCTGCGCCCCGAGATTGGAGATCGTGGACGCCAGGCTCTGGAAACTGTTGAGGGCGCCGATCTGATTGGCGCTGGAGGCGGGCGCGAGCGCCGCCTGGCCGAGCGCGGCGGAGACGTTGCCGAGCTGGGCGGTCAGGCTGGTGCCGTCGCCGGGCTGGCCGAGCAGGCCGTTCAGTTGAGCGAACACGCCGGACTGGGTGTCGTAGCGCGACGCCGAAGAACCGGCCGCGAGCTGCTCGGCGCTGAGGAACTGGTCCGTCACGCGCTGGATGTCCGAAACGGTCACGCCGCCCAGCAGGCCGCCATTGCTGAGCGTGGTCTGATCGACAACCCGGCGGGCATAGCCCTGGGTGTTGAGGTTCGCAACATTGTTCGAGACCACCTTCAGCGCGGTGCTGTTGGTCTGAAGCGCGCTGAGCGCCGCCGATGCGATTCCGTTCAGGCTCAAGCGAAAAATCCGCGAAATGCTTTGCCGCCGAAGTCGTGTTCGCAAGCCCCATGCCATGCGCGAAGGCCGCTTTCGCCGCACTTGCCGCCCGTCGCGCGGCATTCGCGGTCGCGGCGTGCGGCAGAGTTTGCCGCGTGCGGCAGATCGTGCCGCGCGCATCGCGGTCCCGCGCCGCCCGCACACGACAGAAGACGCGAAGAAGGCGGCGAAAGCGCGTGGTCCGGCCCTTGCTACGACGCCGTCGGCAACCTGCGAGCCGAGACCGTGACGAGCGTCGCGACGAACACCGTATCGAACGCATTGACCGCGCCGGTCGCGAGCGGCGACGTCACGACCACGCCCGGCGACGGCGCCGCGTTCGCCGCAATGCTCGGCGGCGCGAAAGACGCGGCCGCGCCGCCGAGCACGGCAAGCGCCGTGTCGGTCCTGCCGATCCAGGCGCTGTTCGCGATCCAGCTCGCAAGCGCGCAATCCCAGCCGACGCCGGCCAACGACGCCGAGCCGGCGACGGCACAAGCCGCCGCCGATCCGGCGGCCGTCTCTTCTCCGCCTGCATCCGACGCGATCGCGGCCGAGACGCCGGCGCCCTCTCCGACGCAAATGGTCGGTGTGCAAGACGCGCCCCCGGTCTTGCGCAATTCGGTGTCGCCGAAATTGCCGGACGCCGACGTGCCGGCTGCCGCG
>DASWOE010000317.1:0-6963 GCA_036398875.1 Rhizomicrobium sp. | reverse complement strand
ATTCCCAACCGGTGCAATCGCAAGCAGCCCTTCCGCTTCAACAGACGCGCCTACAAATGGCGCCACCGTATCGAGAACGCCTTCTGCAGGCTCAAAGACTTCCGCAGGATCGCCACACGATATGACAGGCTGGCGAGAAATTATCTCGCCTCAATCTGCCTCGTCGCAGCTATCGTATGGTGGTGTTAATGAGTCCGGACCCTAGTTGACGCGCGGGCGCTTGGCGATGCGGTCGATCGCGACGAGATCGTCAAGCAGTTCCGGCACGTCCTTCAGCCAGAGCATGTTGGCGGCGTCGGAGATGCCCCGGCGCGCGGCGTCTTCGGGATCGTTGTGCGTCTCGATGAAGACGGCCGCGACGCCGCAGGCAACGGCGGCACGGGCGATGTAGGGGGCCATCTCGCGTTCGCCGCCGGACTTGTCGCCCTGCCCGCCCGGCTGCTGCACGGCATGGGTCGCATCGATCACGACGGGAGCGCCGAACTTCGCCATCCTGGGCAACGAGGTCATGTCGACCACCAGCGTGTTGTATCCGAAGCTGACGCCGCGCTCGGTCACCAGCACATTGCTATTGCCCGCCTCTATCACCTTGGCGATGGCGTTCTTCATGTCCCAAGGCGCGAGGAACTGACCCTTCTTGACGTTCACGACCTTGCCGGTCGCGGCCGCGGCGAGGATCAGGTCGGTCTGGCGCGACAGGAAGGCCGGTATCTGCAACACGTCCACCACCGGCGCCATGATCGCGCACTGCTCGCGCTCATGGATGTCGGTCAATATCGGCAGGCCGAGTTCGGCGCGCAGGTCGGCGAAGATTTGTAGCGACCGTTCCAGTCCCAGACCGCGCTTGCCGCTCGTGCTGGTGCGGTTGGCCTTGTCGAAGCTCGTCTTGTAGATCAGCCCGACGCCGGCCTTGGCCGCCATCTCCTTCAGCGCATGCGCCATCTCGAAGGCGTGGGCGCGGCTTTCGAGCTGGCAGGGGCCGGCGATCAGCGCGAGCTTGCGCGCATTTCCGACCTCGACAGTGCCGATTTTGACCACGGCGTTGGGCACGACGGAATTGGGCTGGGTCATGCGGCGATCCTATGGACGAGCATGCCGCAGCTTACAAGCTTTCGCCGCGCCTATGGAACCGTGTAGCGCAGGGCGCTGACGCCGGCGATCGGCGAGAGCACGTCGAGCACGTCCCAGAACGCGGTCGAGTTGACGCGCACCACGTCGCCGGGGCGGATCGGCGTGGCGTCGTTCGCGGCCAGGCTGCGTTCCACGTTCTCGCCCTGGTGGCGGACATAGACGACGCTCTCGACCGCCTTGGGGGTGAAGCCGCCGGCGAGCGCGACGGCGCTCGAAGCCGTCATGCCGTTCGCATAGGGATATTGGCCGGGCTTCAGGACTTCGCCGACGATATAGAAAGGCCGGTAGGTCGTGACTTCCACGCTGACCTTCGGATCGTTGAGATAGCCGTCGGCGAGCGCCTGGACGATGCTGCCTTCGAGGTCGTGCGCGGTGAACCCGCCGGCCTTCACTTGGCCGACCAGCGGCAACCGCACGGCGCCGGTGGCGTCGATCTGAAAGTCGCCGCCGAGATCGGGCTGGTCGTAGACGATGACGCGGATCTTGTCGCCGACGCCGAGGCGATAGTCGGCGCCGCTATAGGCGTCGCCGGCGGCGGCGGCGCACAACAGCATCGTCGCCAGCGCGGCAAGCGCCAGCGCGCGAACGGCCTTCTCCACGGCGCGGAACGCATCGGACATCATCGCAGAATAAGGGAGGGTCGTTTCGGAATCCCTACAGCTTTAGCGACGCGGTAAACCGGCGGTTAACGGAACTATCCGGCGCGAAAGCGCGGCGTCCCGCCGGCGACCCGCAGGAACCCGTCGCGCCCCTGTTCGCAGATGCGAAATAGAGTTATAGTTAAGGGGCTTAACCGATGGACCGCGCCGTATACCCATGGCAACGCCGACGACAGACAAAGCGCAAACCGACCTCTATCTGGCGCGCTTCGTGACCTGGCACCTGTTGCGGCCGGTGGCGCTCCTGGTCGGGGAATTCTCGCTCTATGGCGTTTGCGTGTTCGGCGCCGTGGTCAGCACGAATATCGGGGCCAAGCTCGGCTTCGCTTTCGTCGCCGGCATCCTGACCGCGACGCTGGGCATCATCGGCCATGACAGCGCCCATCGCGGCGGCACGCGCCATCGCTGGCTGAACCGCCTGATCGGGACCATCGGCTTCCTGCCGGCGCTGCACCCGTTGAGCCGCTGGGCCCATCACCACAACCAGGTGCACCACCGCTTCACGGCGCAGATCGGGATCGACAACGCGTTCTCGCCGATGACGGTCGATGATTACCGCAAGGCCTCGCCCTGGGCCAAAGCCTATTACCGCTATCAGCGCAGCCTGATGGGCCATGCGACCTACTATCTGATCGATATCTGGCTGCTGCAGATATTCCTGCCGGGTGCGAAGGAACGCGCGACGCTGAGCGCCCGCGACCATACCGACTTCGCGCTGGTCTATATCTGGCTCGCCGCCCTGCTCGCGGGATTGACCGCCGCGGCGCATGCGCTGGACGCACAAGGCTGGGGCACGGCCTTCGCCAATGCCGCCACCTTCGGCCTTCTGATCCCGTTCCTGCTGTGGAACCTGTACATCTCCTTCGTCACGGTCGTGCAGCACACGGGACCGGACGTGCGCTGGTCGCTGCCGACCGGGCGACCATCGACGACGCCGCAGAAGATGCGCGGCACCGTGCATATCGTGTTCTGGGAGGCGGTCGATCTTCTGTTCCACCGCCTGATGCAGCATACGGCGCATCACCTGAACCCGATCATTCCGATGTATTCGCTCAAAGCGGCGCAGGCGCATTTGAGAACCCTGCGCGACGACGTGATCGTGGTGCGCTGGACGCCGGCCTATCACTGGCGGCTGACGCGCAGCTGCAAGCTCTACGATCCGGTGGCCGATCGCTGGTGCGATTTTCAGTTCCACCCTACGGCATGAAGATCGCGCCAAGCTTCGGTTAACCCTGGTGGGCGGAACTTCGACGCGCGCAAGGCTTCGTTAGCCAACCGCCGCCACACTGCGCTGCATCGCAATTGCCGCCAGAGCACCCGTGCAGCTTATCGACGCCGCTTCGCTATCTCCATCCGCCGCCGCGCGTCCCGCGCAGCGATCCTATGCGCGCGGCCTGACGCTCTACGCGGTCTATTTCGGCCTCTATCTCGCGACCCTCGCCGCCGCGCTGGCGCCGCTGCCGGTCGCGGCCGCCCTCGTCTTCGCCATCGCCAATGGCGTGTTCCTGGCGATGATGTTCGTCATCGGGCACGATTGCTGCCACAACGCGCTGGTGCCGGGCCGGCGCTGGAACCTGTGGCTGGGGCGCGCGGCCTTCCTTCCGATCCTGCATTCGACCAGCCTGTGGCGGCTGACGCACAACAAGCGCCATCATGTCCGCCCCAATCTGAAGGGCTTCGATCCGGTCTGGGCGCCGATGGGGCTCGCGGAATATCGCGCGGCGCCGCGCCTGCGCCGCTTCGTGGAGCGCGTCTATCGCGGCTTTTGGGGACCGCTGTTCTACTATCACGCCGTGCAGTGGCTGCCGGCGCTGCTGCTGCCGTTCGGCGCCGCGGCGCGGCCGCAATGGCGGCAGCATATCGCCGAGTCGGCCTTCGTCCTGGCCGGCGGCGCGGCCATGATCGCCGCGATCGTCGCGGCCGGCCACGCCTTCGCGCCGGCGCGGCCGCTATGGCTTGTCGCGGTGCTGGGTTTCGCCCTGCCCTACATCGTCTGGGGCTATCTCGCCGGATTCTCCTTCTATCTCAACCACACCCACCCGCTGGTGCCGTGGTTCGACGACGATGCCCGCTGGCGGACCCACGAGGCCGCGCTTCGCACCTCGGTGCATGTGAAGATGCCGCTGGACATCCTGCCGCTCTATGCGCTGGGGATGACGCACACCGCCCATCACGTCGATGCCTCGACGCCGGTCTATGCCCTGCCGGCGGCGCAGGCACGGCTGAAAGCCATGCACGGCGATGGGATCGTCGAATACACGCTCACGCCCGACGTCTATCGCCGCATCGTGCGCGCCTGCAAGCTGTTCGATTTCGAGCGCATGTGCTGGACCGATTTCGACGGCAACCCGACCTCGCCGCGACTGGCCTGAGCGCGCAACGCCTGAATTTCACCCGGCGGCGGACAGGGAACCAATTGGCTGCACTAGTCCAATGGACAAGTGTGCGGCGATGGCCCTGCTGACTGTGATCGAAACTCCGGAGTTTCTCGCCGCGACACGAAAACTGATGAGCGACAATGAGCGGGCGTCTCTCATTGACTGTCTGGCTGGTGATCCGACAGCCGGCGACCTGATCCCGGGGACCGGGGCGTTCTGAACCTGCGCTGGGCGCTTGAGGGTCGCGGCAAACGCGGCGGTGCAAGGGTGATCTACTACTTTCACAGGCCAAGGCTGCCGCTGTTGGCGTTGGATGCGTATGCCAAAAACGAGAAAAGCGACCTCAGCGCAGCAGAGACGAACGAACTGAGGCAGATGGCGAAACTCCTGGCCGAAAGGTATGGAAAGACATGACGAAGAAAACAGCGGTCGGAAGCGGCATCCTTCGCGGCATGGGACAGGCGCTTGCCTTCATGGACGGCACCGCCGAGGTGAGCAAATACCGCGTCCATATTCCGCACGAGATCGATGTGCGCCGCATCCGGACCAAGCTCGACATGACGCAGGCACAGTTCGCGCAGGCATTCGGTTTCAGCGTCGATACGCTGCGCCATTGGGAGCAGGGCCGGCGCGTGCCGGATGGCGCGGCGCGCGCCTATCTCAAGGTGATCGATCACGCGCCGAAGGCGGTGGCCAAGGCGTTAAGGGCGGCTTAGGCGGACGACGCCCGGCCACGAAATCGATCTGGACGCCATCGTCAACGCGCAATGCGGCGGTCCAAGCAAAGCCGTTCACCCGCGAAGAACCACTCGCGGCCTTCGCGCGTCTTGCGCACGCTGCAACCCCGCGATTCGAGCCGCTTCAGCACGTTGTATTGCGGCCCCCGGTGGCGGCGATCAGCTCACGCATGGTCGCGCCCCCGGATCGGGTCAGCAGGCGCTCCGCGAGCCTGGAGCCGGGGACGCCGTCACCCCTCACGGAAATCCCCACATTCGGGAGTGGTATGCTTTCCGAAATCCTGTCGGTGCCATCTTGAGGACGCATACCGCGCATCGCTCGATTGAGCGGCGGCCCTATACCAGCCGGCTCTTGGCCACCGCGGCCGCGACGAAGCTGGTGAACAGCGGGTGCGGCTCCAGCGGGCGCGACTTCAGCTCCGGATGGAACTGCACGCCGATGAACCAGGGATGGTCGGGGAATTCCATGATCTCCGGCAGGCGGCCGTCGGGCGACCAGCCGGTGACCTGGAAGCCCTTCTCGCCGAGCAGCCTGGTGTATTCGGTGTTGACCTCGTAGCGGTGGCGGTGGCGCTCGCTGATCTCGACGGCGCCGCCATAGACCTCAGACACGCGGCTGCCCGGCGTCAGCACGGCGGTATAGGCCCCCAGCCGCATCGTGCCGCCCAGGTCGCCGTCGGCGCTGCGCGTTTCCTTCTGGTTGCCCTTGGTCCATTCGGTCATCAGCCCGATGACGGGATGCCTGGGGTGCCCGATCTCGGTCGTGCCGGCGCCTTCGAGGCCGGCGAGGTCGCGCGCCGCCTCGATCACCGCCATGTGCAGCCCGTAGCAGATACCGAAAAACGGCACCTGGCGCTCGCGGGCGAATTTGACCGCGTGCACCTTGCCTTCGGTGCCGCGCTCGCCGAAGCCGCCCGGCACCAGGATGCCATCGACGTTCTCCAGGAAGGCCGGCGCGTCGGGCCGCTCGAAAATCTCGGAGTCGATCCAGTCGAGATGGACCTTCACATTGTTGGCGATGCCGCCATGCACCAGCGCCTCGGACAGCGATTTGTAGCTGTCCTTGACCTGCATGTACTTGCCGACGACGGCGATGCGCACCTCGCCTTCGGGATTCTTCACCCGCTCGACCACGCGGTGCCAGCGCGACAGATCGGGCGCCGGCGCGTCGTCGATGCCGAAGACCTTCAGGAGCTGGGTGTCGAGGCCGGCCTCGTGATAGGCCATCGGCACGCGGTAGATGGTGTCGAGATCGAGCGCGGGGATCACCCGCTCCTTCGGCACGTTGCAGAACTGGCCGATCTTGCGCCGCTCGTCGTCCGGGATCGGATGGCTGGCGCGGCACATCAGGATGTCCGGCTGGATGCCGATGGCGCGCAGCTCCTTGACCGAATGCTGGGTCGGCTTGGTCTTGAGCTCGCCGGCGGCCTCGATATAGGGCACCAGCGTGAGATGCACGAAGGCGGTCTGGCCGTCGGGCAGATCGTTGTGGAGCTGGCGGATCGCCTCGAAGAAGGGCAGGCCTTCGATGTCGCCGACCGTGCCACCGATCTCGACCAGGAGGAAGTCGAGGCCGTCGATATCGTCGAGAACGAATTCCTTGATCATGTCGGTGACGTGCGGGATCACCTGCACGGTGCGGCCGAGATAGCCGCCGCGGCGCTCCTTCTCGATCACCCGGCTGTAGATGCGTCCGGAGGTGACGTTGTCGGATTTCGACGCCGAGACGCCGGTGAAGCGCTCATAATGGCCGAGGTCGAGGTCGGTCTCCGCCCCATCGTCGGTGACGTAGACTTCGCCGTGCTGGAACGGCGACATGGTCCCAGGATCCACGTTCAGATAGGGATCGAGTTTCCGCAAACGGACTTTGTACCCGCGGGCTTGAAGCAAAGCCCCGAGTGCTGCGGACGCAAGACCTTTTCCCAAGGAAGAGACCACGCCACCGGTGCTGAAGATCAACCGCGCCATGGGAGGCCACCATACGCAGGTGGCGCGCAGGCACTCCAGCGAACAGACAAAGCATCTTTTCGTGCCGAAATCGCCGCGCGATTACGCGAA
>DASWOE010000316.1:0-13012 GCA_036398875.1 Rhizomicrobium sp. | reverse complement strand
TGGTAGACGACGGCGATCGCATTGACCTGGAAGAGGACGGCGAGAGCCGCGCCGATGCCGAGCGAGAGGTATTGCGAGATACGCTTATAGTCGCCCGAGACCCGGTCCATGCTCTGGTCGAACCAGTTCTGCAGCCGCGTCTCGAACTGCTCGACCCGGGCCTCGCCGTCGCGGAACAGGCCCAGCAGCACCGTCTTGTAGGGCGCATCGGGAAGATTGGCGACCACCAGGCGCAGCGAATCGACGGTGGAGGGAATGGTGCCGCCGCTGCTGAGCACGTGCAGCACGCCGTCGGAGAATTGCTGCGCGGAGATATAGGATGGCGACTTGCCGTCGGGCGCGATCAACGGATGGCCGATCACCTTCCGATAGAAATTCAAGCCGTTTTGACCCTGGGTCAGCATCGATTTCAACCCCGCCTGCAGCGTGGCGGCGCGCAGCTTGATCGCCGAGGCCAGGAACTCCTGGATCGCGGTCGTGATCAGCGAGAAGGCGAGGAAGACGAACGCGACGCCGATCGCGGTTTCCAGCACGCGACTGTCGAACATGGCAAGGCCCCCCGTTTCGTTAAAGCAGATCGGCTTGTTTCAACGCCGATTCGATCGCGGCGACGATCTTGTCCGCGCCGGTATCGCCGAGCTTGGACACCGCAAGATCGAGGCCCCAGGACAGCGGCCAGGACACCGAGCCGAGCAGCGAATCGGCCGACAGCGCGGCGACCTTCTTGATGCGCGCATCGAGCAGCGCGCGGATCGATGCGGGCTTGAACGTCCCCTTCGGCCAGGGCGGCTGCGGGATCTCGGCTTCGAGCGCCGCGGCCAGCGGCACGATCGGCAGAAAGCCGGGGCCGGCGGATTGCGGCGCGCCGTAATGGGCGCGCTGGGCCGGCGTCCAGTTGGCGAACAGGCTGTTGTCGTCCTTCAGGACAAAGGACTTGCGCAGGAATTGCTGACAGTTGCGGCGGCCGAGCAGGTAGTCGTGCTCGCGGAAACTGGCCGAGAGGAAGCCGCCGAACGCGGCCAGCGTGTCGGTGGCGATCGCATCGCCGCCGGTGCGGACCTCGCCGGGGCCGACCGTGCGCACCGGATTGACGAGGAAGCGGCTGAAGGTCCCTTCGTCGGTGAAGAGGTCGAGGTCGGCGGTTTCATAGCGCGTGCCGTTCTTGAAGGCGGACAGCGTCGCGCCGCCGGTCCTGAGCAATCCCGGATCGGCGGACAGGCCGAGGTCGGGCGTATCGGCGAACGGATCGACGAGAAGCACGGCGCGATGGGCGAAAGAGCCGTCGCGCGCGTTGCGGCCGAGCACGCCGGCAAGCGCCTGGCGGGCGAATTCCGTCGGCTCGTTGTTGAAGCAGCCGCCATCGGCGGTGAGGAATCTGTAAGGCGTCGTCGCGCCGGCGCCGATCGGGATCATGTAGGGCCACGCCGGCCGCATCCATACCGCCGTGGGCGTGCCGTTGTCGTCGATGACCGCGTAACGGTAGCGGTATTGCTGCGACGGGCGCGTCAGGACCTTCGGCGGCAGGCCGATGGGAAACGCCGAGCTGCCCCGCGCGGCGAGGATGATCGTGCTCCAGGGCTGCAGGCCCGCCGTCAGATCGCTGCCGATGCCGATCGCATGGGGCGCGACGTCGGCGGCGGTGAGCGGCTTGATGCCGGAGACATCGACCAGGAAGCGCAGATGGTCGGCATAGTCGGTGTAATATTCGCTGCGGCCGTTGCCGCGGAAATCGGTCGAATAGGGAATGCCGCGCAGATTGGTGACGGTGAGCACCAGCGGCAGATGGTCCTCGACATAGTCGCGCTTCGGCGGCGTGTTCAGGCTGCCGAGGGGCTGGCCGGCATAGTTCTCGATCGCCTCGCCGACGCGGTCGAGCTTGTCGGCGCAGAGCAGCGAATGGACGACGCCGTTCGCCAGATCGGTGAGCTGGAGCAGATCGGTGATATCGACCTGGTTCACCCAGTTGTCGTAGAGCGGGTTCGCCGCGCGCTGCGCCGGCGGCGTCGATGCATCGCAATGCGGAAAAGCCGAGGCCAGAATGCGCGCCAGCAGCACGCAGGTGATCGCGCCGCCCGACGCGCCGGCGGCGATCTTGATGCGGACTTTGTGCTGAGGGGCGGTGCCCGCCAGTTTCGCCAGCGTCCAGGCGTCGAGCGCCTGGATCAGGAAATCGATCACCCCGGCGGTGTAGGCCGCGGCCGACACCGTGCCGCCCAGGACAAGGCCGATCTCGAACGTGTCGTCGGCGGGCAGCGCCGCGATGAGCGGAAAATAGCGGTCCACCGGACCGTCCGGCGGCGGAAAGTCGATCGACTTATCGTTGTTGGGGACAAGCGCCGTGCCCATGGCGATCTCCGTCGGATGTCGTGCGTTGCGCGCAATGGCTTGCGAAGGGTGAAACCGGCGAATACGCCGCCCTACTCAGTTACGCGGTGACATGAAGCGAGCCCGGCCGGCTCGAACGCCCGAAAACGGTTGCGCATGCTCCGACAGTCGCGCGGAGATTGTCAACCGCGCGCGCGCAAATTCACCGCGGCATGAGCGAGGGGCGGCTACTCGGCGGCCAGGCGCGCGGGCGCGAGAACGACCGCAGAGGCCTTTTCGAACCGCATCGTGCCGTCATCGACCGCGCCGAAGCGCAGCGTGACGAGGTCGAGGGCATAGTTCTGATACAGCCGCCACGGCTTCTTGGCGCCCTGCTTGGGCAGGACGTCGAGGGCGCGCTGGACATAGCCCGACGAGAAATCGAGCCAGGGCAATTCCGCGACCGCCGGATCGCGCGGCGGCGTTGCGATCCGATAGCCCTTGCGGTCCATATAGTTGATCAGCCGGCAGACATATTCGCAGGTCAGGTCGCATTTCAGCGTCCAGGACGCGTTGGTGTAACCGAAGGCCGAGGCGAGATTGGGCACGTCGGAATACATCATGCCCTTGTAGGACATGGACTTGGACAGGTCCCGCGCCGCGCCATCGATGCTGACCTTGAGGCCCCCGAGCAGGATGAGCTTGAGCCCGGTGGCGGTGACGATGAGGTCCGCCGCGATCTCCCGGCCCGATTTGAGCAGGATGCCCGTCGGCGTGAAGCGCTCGATATGGTCGGTGACGACCGTGGCCTTGCCGGTCTTGATCGCGGCGAACAGATCGCTGTCCGGCACCAGGCAGAGGCGCTGATCCCAGGGATTGTAACGCGGCGTGAAATGGGTCGCGACGTCGTAATCCGGGCCGAGCTCCTTGGCGACCATGTCGATCAGGCCGGCTTTCGCCTTCTGCGGATTGCGGCGCATCAAATTGAAGAAGAACAGATTGACGAGGACGTTGCGCCAGCGCGTGATCGCATAGGCGAGCTTGGCCGGCAGCCGGGCGCGCAGGCCGTTGGCGAACGCATCTTCCGCCGGGCGCGAGACGACATAGCTCGGCGAGCGCTGCAGCATCGTCACCTGGGCGGCGTCCCTGGACATCGCCGGCACCAGCGTCACCGCCGTCGCGCCGCTGCCGATCACCACGACCTTCTTGCCGCGGTAGTCGAGGCCTTGCGGCCAGAACTGGGGATGGACGATCGTGCCGGCGAAGCTGTCGCGGCCGGCGAAGCCGGGATCGTAGCCGCCGGCATAGTCGTAATAGCCGCTGCACATGAAGAGAAAGCCGCAGGTGAAGCGGACGATCTGCTTGTCCGGGCCGGCTTCCGCCTCGATCGTCCAGCGCGCATCGGCGCTCGACCAATCGGCGCGCACGACCTGGTGGCCGAAGCGGATGTGCCTGTCGATGCCGTTCTCGGCCGCGGTCTCGCGCACATAGGCGCGGATCGACGGGCCGTCGGCGATCGCCTTGGCCTCCTCCCAGGGTTTGAAGCTGTAGCCCAGTGTGTACATGTCGCTGTCGGAGCGGATGCCGGGATAGCGGAACAGATCCCAGGTGCCGCCGATGGCGTCGCGGCCTTCCAGGATCGCGTAGCTCTTGCCGGGGCAATTGGCCTGCAGGTGATAGCCCGCGCCGATGCCCGACAGGCCGGCGCCCACGATGACGACGTCGAAATGCTCCGCGGCCATGGCGTTCCACCGTTCCCCTCGCTTGGTGATGGCACAGGCGAACAGAAATGACAAGTTGTCAGTTTATCTGCCGCAAGGCCTTGCCCGGGACAGCAAAGCGAAACAAAGACTTACAGCACTTTCGGCAATATAATTGTTCCCGACATCGCGCGGTCGCGGCCCCCTGCCCGGTGTCGGCCGGCGCCTTCGTCACAAATGGGTCGCGGTCGCGCCCGATCAAGGCGCTTTACTATCATCGGGCGACGAAACGATGGAGAGAGAGAGATGAAGCGCAAAGGTTCGGCACACTGGTCCGGCGATCTTCGAACCGGCAAGGGCACGATCTCGACCGAGAGCGGCGCGCTGGCCGCCATTCCCTATGCTTTCGCGACCCGGTTCGGCGAGCAGAAGGGCACCAACCCGGAGGAGATCATCGGCGCGGCGCATGCCGCCTGCTTCTCGATGGCGCTGTCGGCGGAGCTGGCCAAGGCCCACATCGCGGCGACGGCCATCGACACGATCTCGATCGTCGAGCTGGCGCAGGCCGCGGGCGGCGGGTTCGAGATACCCGCCGTGCACCTGACCGTCACGGTTTCGGCGCCGGGCGCCGACCGCGCGATCGTCGAAGCCGCGACCAACACGGCCAAGGCGAATTGCCCGGTGTCGAAAGTGCTGCGCGCGGCGATCACGATGGACGCGACCTATGAGGTCTGAACCGCGCTAATCGTTGTGCCGCTGATGCACTTCGGCGGCGGCGCGGATGCCGGAGCGCAAGGCGCCTTCGATATAGCCGGCCCATTCGACCGCCGTCTCGCTGCCGGCCCAGTGGAGGCGGCCGACCGGCGCGCGCAGGGCGTTGCCGAAACGCGTCATGACGCCGGGCGGCATGGAGCCGACATAGCCGTGGCTGTAGGGCTCGATGAGCCAGTCATTGTCCTCATAGCCGATCGGCGCGGCGGCCTGCGGCCCGAAGAAGCGCACCAGCGATTGCAGCACGCGCGCGCGCCGAGCCTGCTTGCCGGCGCCGCTCCATTCCAGCGCGTGACGGCCCTCGAAAAAGGCGAGCAGGACGCCCGGCCCGCTTTCGCGCGTATCGTCCATCACGATGCCGAGCGCGTCGTCGTCGGTCGCGACCTGGCCGGAAAATCCGTCCGCGCGCCAGAACGGCGTTTCATAGGCGACGACCACCTTGATGATCGCGCCCATCGGCATGCGCTGCTGCAGCCCGTCGCGTGCGGCCGGCAAGGGCGGATCGAAGCGGATGCGCCCCGCGCCCGCCGGCGGGACGGCGACGACGGCGAAGCGGCCCTCGAACACGCCTCGCGCCGTGGTCGCGCGCACGCCGGATGCGTCCTGCGCCAGCGATAGAACGGGCGCGCTCAATGCGATGCGCTCGCCCAGTTCGCGCGCCAGGCCCTGCGCGATCTGCTGCATGCCGCCGTCGAATTTGCGGTCCAGCGCGCCGCCCTTCACCGCCATGAGATAATCGAGCCCGCCGGCCGAACGCAGCGCATCGAGGAACCACAGATAGGAGACCTGCCGCGCCTCCGCCGCCCAGGCGCCGCGCGGCACCAGGCGGGCGAATTCGCGCGCGGCCCTGGTGCGGACATTGCCGACGATCCAGCTCTCCAGCGTCAGCCCGTCCCATTCCTGCGCCTGCGGCGCCGTCCAGGGCGCGTCGGCGGGAACGGTTTTCATCTCGCGGTCCCAGCGCCGCTGCAGGCGGAAGAGTTCGAGCAGCGCGAGGAGCGGCATCTTCGGCACCGCGCCGGTGAAATGCGCCAGCTTGCCCAGAAGCTGCAGCACCGTCCTGCCGCTTTCATATTGCGCATAGGTGACGACGCCCAGGCGCCTGCCTTGCGCCAGCAGGACGTCATGGCCGGCGCCGATCCACTGCCCGCCGACATCGGCGACGCGGCCGGCGATTTCGGCCCGCTTGAGGCGGCCGCCGATACGGTCGGTCGCTTCGAGCACGACGACCGTGTGGCCGTTGCCGACCAGCTCCCGCGCCGCCATCAGTCCCGCCATGCCGGCGCCGACGACGATGACATCGACATTCGTCATAGCGCCGCCACGGCCTGGATTTCGATCAGGATCTGCGGCGTCAGCAGCGCGGCGACCCTGACCGCCGTCGAGGCGCAGACCATGCCGGGCAATATCTCTTCGCGCGCCGCGGTGATGTCGAGCGCGTCTTCCATGACGCTGCGCTCCGACTCCGCGAGGTACCAGGTGAGATGCACCAGCTCGCCGCCGCCGGCGAGCGCGACGATCTCCCGGATGTTGCGGAAGGCCTGAAGCGCCTGCGCCTTCAACCCGCCTTCGACGATCCGGTGGCTTTCGTCCATGCCGGTCTGGCCGCCCAGCGTCAGCGTGGCGCCGTGGCGGACCGCTTCGCACAGCCCGTAAGGCGCGAGCAGGGGCTGCATATGAGGGCGGCTGAGGCGTTCGATCCGGGCCATGTTCCCTCCCCGTTTTTCCGGCTCTTTACTAGACCGATCAGTCGGTTTAGTAAAGATGGGACGATTCGGACGGTTCTAAATGGCTGTCGCAGCTCAGAAATCCAGGAAAGTGCCCCGCCGCGGCGAGCGGGTGCGCCATATCCTGGACGAGAGCCTGAAATGCTTCGCCGAGCACGGTTTCGAGCGCGCCACCTATGACGATCTCATCGCCCGGTCGAAGGTCAGCCGCGGCAGCTTCTATTGGTACTTCGCGTCGAAGGAAGCGCTCTACGACGCGGTGCTCGACTATTGCGTCACCGGCTATGTCGAGCGGCTCGAATCCGAATTCGCCAAGACCGACGCGCGCGACGCGATCGTCAAGCGGCTGCTGCATGCCTGCCTCGCCGATTTCAACGCCAACCGCACGAAATATCGCGTGCTGCTGCGCCCGCCGCCGTCGCGGGAGGCGATCGCCAGGCTGGCGCGCTGGAACGACGACGTCGCGGTCTTCCTGCGCGCCAAGCTCGAACCTTCGGTCGCGGACGGCTCGCTGGACGCACCGACCGCCGACATCCTGCCCGACGTGCTGTCGGCGTTCCTGGACGGCATCTGCGTGCGCCTGGTCCTGGAGGACGAAGGCTCGGTCTCGCGGCTGCGGCAGAACGTCGAGGAGTTTCTCTGCCGCATCGTTGCGCATTAGATCCGAGGAGCGCGCACTAGCCTTTCGCCTTCTTCTTGACGGTCTTTTTCTTGACCGCCTTCTTGGCGGCGGCTTTCACGGCCTTTTTCGCGATTTTCTTTGCAGCCTTTTTCGCCGTCTTTTTGGCGGCGGTCTTTTTCGGCAGCACCGACCTGGCCATGGGCCCGCCGGCGCGTGCCGGCTTGGGCGGCGTGACGCCGACGGCCTGGTGCGCCTTGGCCTTGTCGTTCGCCGCCCTGCGCTTGGCGGCGGCCCGCGCGCCCTCGTCGGCGAAGGGATCGGGGTCGTTCTTCGCCTTGGCCGCCCAGCCGCCGCCGACGCCGCCGCCTTGCGGGAAGAACAGCAGCCGCCGATTGTTCTTGTAGCTGCCCGGCTTGAAATTGGCCGCGATCCACGCGTCGGTCGGATCGAGCAGCAGCGGATTGGTCTTGTCGCCCTTCTGCGCGTCGGCGTTGATATAGTCGCGGGCGCGGAAATGGCGGAAGATGCGGTCCATCTCGGTGATGTAGATGTCGGCGACGCGCGTCGAGCCGCGGATCAGCAGCATGTTCTCGTCGTTCGCGGTGAGCGAATTCGACGAGAAATTGGCCGAGCCGGAGCACACCAGCGGATCGTCGGACAGGGCATCGACCACCAGCACCTTGGAATGCACGAAGAAGACATGGCCGTTATTGACCGGCCGGTCCAATTCTTCGTCCACGAACCAGGTGTCGAGCGGCGACGTCTCGATCGGCGTCACCGTCGCGCCGCCGCGCTTGTTCTTGACGAAGATCTTTCCCATCAGCGCGCCGTTGGAGAAGGTCAGCCTGCCGCGACTGGCCTTTTCGGCGTCGCGCACCTCCTTGCTCGGCACGTCCTCCAGGATGACGAGGCGCATCGCGTCGCTTTCCTTCTCCAGCCCTGCGAGGATGGCGGGGGCGACGTTGAACGGGATGGTCATCATCACCAGGCCCGAGGCGTCGGCGATGCGCGCCGCATACCAGTCCAGCATGTTGTCGGCGACGCGCGGCGAATAGAACGGCGTGATCGACGGATCGGCGGGCACGTTGGGCGGGTCGGGCGTCAGCGCGATCGCGTTGGCCAGCGCCTCCTTGTGGACCGGATCGTCGCGCAGCTTCGTCCAGTATTTCAGATAGGTCGCGGCGATGTCCCCGTCGGTGACCAGATGGCCGACATTGGTCTGGCCGTAGAGGCCGGTGTCGGTGAAATTGGTCGAGCCGGTCCACACCTGCTTGGGCGCTCCGCCGACCAGCTTGACGATATATTTGTTGTGCGGGATCGCGGTGCGGGTGCGCGGATGCGTCCTGGCCGCCGGCAGATGCGCATCGGCGATGGCGTGCCGGTTCGGATCGTTGTCCTTCTTGGTGTCGTGATAGACGATCTCGACATCGACGCCGCGATCCAGGGCGCGCTTCAGCGCACCCAGCACCGGAGCATAGGTGAATTCATAGGCGCAGACGCGCAGCCCCTCCCCGGCCCTGGCGCCGTTGATATAGGCCAGCATCGCCTCGGCCAGGCCGCGCGACAGCCAGGCGACTTCCGGATCGAGCAGCCTGCCGTCGTCGCTGACATTGTTGACCATGTCGTCGGTGAGCGGCTTGTTGTTGAACTTGGTGGCGAAGGCGTGGCTGGCGATGGCGCCGCGGTTGAACCACACGCCATGCTTGCCGTCGTCCGCCTTTTCGGTGTGGACGGAAAAGGACAGCGAGAAGCGCTCTTCCATCGCATGCAGGTCGCCGAAGAGCGCCACGATGGTGAAGTCGTATTGCGTGTCGGGATCGGCGCCGTAGTCCGACCACAGGAAGCTCTGGAACGGCTGATCGCGCGAGGAATAATCGGCGCCTTTCACGGCCTGCGGCACCAGATCGGCGAAGTATTTGATGCCGCGCAGCCATTGCTGCGGCTGACCGTTGCGGCCGCTCTTGATGGCGAGGCCGCGCAGGCCGGCGCGCTGGCCGGCGTCGAGGTCGATGGCCATCAGCACGACATGGGTGCCGGCGAAGATCTTGGCCCTGAGCGGGCCGTTTTGCGGGGCGAGGCGCATGGGACATCTCCGTGTCGCAGATCTGAAATGACGACGCAGCACGCGCGCGCCGCATGGGCGCACAGGGAGAACCGGACGCAGGAACGCGGCGACGATACGCAAATATGGGCGCGGGTGCCATCGCGACGTCGGCCTCGGCACCGGGAGCTTTCCCCGAGGAAGGGTGGCGCGGGACGGGATGACGGCCCTACAGTCCGCGCCAAATCATCCAGGAGAGGAAGCATGGCCATCGACTTCGAAATTCCCGCAGATGCCAAGGCGATCCGCGAAAAGGTCCGTCAATGGGTGCATGACGAATGCATCCCGGCGCAGGAGAAACTCGTGGCCGGCGCCGACTACAAGGCGACGCTGGCGGCCTTGCGCAAGAAGGCGCGCGAGCGCGGGCTGTGGTGCCCGTTCATCCCCAAGGAGCATGGCGGCATGGGCCTGGGCCCGCTGGCCAACGCGCTGGTGCAGATGGAGCTGGGCGAGAGCCATCTGGGCGCCCTGTCGATGAACACCCAGGGACCCGACGACGCGACGATGCTCACGCTGCTGGCGCACGGCAGCGAGTATCAGAAGGAGAAATTCCTCAAGCCGCTGCTGAACGGCGACAAGCGCATCTGCTATTCGATGACCGAGAAGGCGGCCGGCGCCGACGCCACCGGCATGCAGACGCGCGCCGAGAAGAAGGGCAATTCGGCCTATGTGCTGAACGGCGAGAAATGGTTCTCGTCCGCCGCCAGCGTCGCCGACATCGCCCTCGTCATGGCCAAGACCAATCCGCAGGCGCCGCGGCACCAGCAATTCTCGACCTTCATCGTCGAGCTGCCCAATCCCGGCTACGCCATCAAGCGCGACATCAAGACCATGGCGGCGGAAGGCCCGCTGTCGCACATCCTGGGCGGCGGCCATTCGGAAATCGAGATCAAGGACCTCGAAGTCCCGGCCGAGAACCTGCTCGGCGGCGAAGGCAACGGCTTCGCCATGGGCCAGCATCGCCTCGCCTATGGAAGGCTGCGCCACGGCATGCACAATGTCGCGATGGCGCAGCGCGCGCTCGATCTCGCGGTGGAGCACGTCACCACGCGCTCGACCTTCGGCAAGCCGCTGAGCGAGCGCCAGGGCGTGCAGTTCATGCTCGCCGAATGCGCCAGCCAGCTCTACATCGCGCGGCTGATGATCCTGCACATCGCCTACAAGGCCGAGAAGGGACTCGACCTCAGGAACGAGAACGGCATCGCCAAGGTCTATCTCGCCAATATGGTGCACAAGGTGGTGGACACCGCGATCCAGCTCCATGGCGCCTTGGGCTATTCCATGGATACGCCGCTGGCCGGCTGGTACACCCATATCCGCGCGCAGCGGCTGGTCGATGGCCCGGACGAGGTCCACAAATGGACGACGGGCCGCAACGTCATCAAGGCCTTCAAGCAGTTCGGCACGACGGCCTCGGCGACCGGCGGCGACCTGCTCTGACGGCATGGCGCACGGGACTGAAACGGGCGGCGCGTTGTCTTAAGATGCGCCGCTTTTCTCTCGCGGGAGAGTTCCATGGCCTGGCGCGACCGCCGCATCCTGGGCGGGCCGCCGGCGTCCTGATATGGCTGTCGCCGTCGGAAATTTGCGATCGCGAAAGCGGAGGCGCGCTATGATCGCGGCGCCATCCGGCTGTTCTTGGGGGAGTGCGCCGTGATCACTTTCGTGCTGACCCGCTATCTGCTCGATCCGGCGGCGTGGGTGTTCTACCTGATGCTCGCCTCGCTGATCGCCGGGCACTACAAGCGGATGGCATGGCATCGCGGCCTGCTCGGCGGCGCGACCGTTCTTCTCTTCGCGCTGCTGTTCCTGCCTATCGACCAGATCCTGGCGCGGCCGCTCGAGAACACCTATCCGCGCCCGCCTTTGCCCGCCCATGTCGATGGCATCGTCGTGCTCGACGGATCGGTCAATGTGCGCATTTTCGCAAGCCGCCACGTCCAGGGCCAGAACCAGAGCACCCTGCGCATCCTGGCCGGCGCCGATCTCGCCAAGCGCTATCCCGGCGCGAAGCTCGTCTACTCGGGGGAAAATGGCGGCGCGCGCCAGCGGGCGATCGAGCATCAGGCGGTGGAGACCATGTTCGCGGCGATGGGGATCGCGCCGGGACGGACGATTTTCGAACGCACCTCGCGCGACACCGGCGAAAACCTCGCCAACTCCCTGAAGATCGTCCGCCCCAGGCCCGGCGAGACCTGGATGCTGGTCACCTCCGCGATCCACATGCCGCGCGCCATGGCGATCGCCAGGAAGCTCGGCTGGACGATGGTGCCCTGGCCGTCGGACTACATCTCGACGGCGTCGGGCGGCGGCCTTCACGTCGCCTTTCCCTCGGAAGGCCTGGTGGAGGTGGACCGGGCGCTGCACGAATGGATCGGGATCGCGGTCTATCGCCTGACCGGCCGGGCGGTCGGCTGAGACCGGCGGCGCAGTGGCACGGCGCGGTTTTTCCGATATGGTCCGCGCCGCTTGAGGGAGTTGCCATGCGCCTTGCCCCGCTTCTGTTTTGTGCCCTGCTGCTGGCCGCTTGCGGCGAGCAGGCGGGCGCGCCGCATTACGATCTCACGCCGGAATCGAACCAGAAATTCCTCGCCGACAACGGCGCGCGCAAGGACGTGAAGACCCTGCCCGACGGGCTGCAATACCGCATCATCCAAGCCGGTCACGGCAAGCCGGTGACCGCCCCGAGCGACGTCGTCACCGTCACCTACAAGGGCTGGACCATAGACGGCCATGTCTTCGACAAGACCGAGCACGGCCAGACCGCGAGCTTTCCGGCCGGGCAGCTCATTCCCGGCTGGGTCGAGGCGCTCAGGCTGATGCATGCCGGCGACGAGTGGCAGATCGTGGTTCCGGCCGATCTCGGCTATGGCGCGGAAGGCGCGGGCGCCGACATTCCGCCCAATCAGACGCTGGTGTTCAACCTGCAGCTGATCGCCGTGCATCCGGCCGGGGCGCCGTGAGCCACGGTTTTTCCATCGCCGGCATCGCCATCGGCGGCCGCGTGCTGACGGCGCCGATGACGGGCGTCTCCGACCTGCCGTTCCGGCGCGCCGCGTCGCGGCTGGGCGCGGCCTATGTCGCGACCGAGATGGTGGCGGGCGAGCTTTTGGCGCAGGGACGGCCCGATGTCGTCCGCCGCGCGGCGGTCGGCGACGGCCTGCCGCTGACGGTGATCCAGCTGGTCGGGCGCCGCGCCGAATGGATGGCCAGGGGCGCGCGCATGGCCGAGGCGGCCGGCGCCGACATCATCGACATCAATATGGGCTGCCCGGCCAAGGACGTGACCGGCGGGCTGTCGGGATCGGCGCTGATGCGCGATCTCGACCTGGCGGAACGGCTGATCGCGGCGACGGTGGACGCGACGGCGCGGCCGGTGACGCTGAAGATGCGGCTGGGCTGGGACGACGCCTCGAAGAACGCGCCGGAGCTGGCGGCGCGGGCGCAGGCGCTGGGCGTGCGGGCGATCACGGTGCATGGACGCACGCGGCAGCAATTCTATGGCGGGGCCGCGGATTGGCGCGCCGTCGCGGCGGTGAAGGCGGCGGTGCGCGTGCCGGTGATCGTCAATGGCGACATCGTCGATGCGGCGGGCGCGCGCGAGGCCCTGGCGCAGTCGGGCGCCGACGCGCTGATGATCGGCCGGGGCGCCTATGGCAGGCCGTGGATCGCCGCCGCGATCGACCGCGCCCTGCAGGGCGGCGGCGATGCGATCGAGCCTGACGGCGACGCCCGCCTCGCCATCGCGCTGGAGCATTTCCGCGATTCGCTGCGGTTCTATGGCGAC
>DASWOE010000315.1:0-14372 GCA_036398875.1 Rhizomicrobium sp. | reverse complement strand
AGCGGTGATGGTCGGCGCGTAGCTCCTGTTCGGCAGCATTCTGGCCCCTGCTTACGACGAACTCGAAACCGAAGTTTGAAGCCGCGCTAGCCGCCATCCCTGTCGATGAGCTTCGCCATCGCATCGAGATAGGCGGCGAAGGCCTGACGGCCCTTGGGCGTGATGCGGGCGCGGGTCAGCGGCTTGCGGCCCAAGAAGCTCTTCTCGATCGCGATGAGGCCCGCATCCTCCAGCTTGCGCAGATGGATGGAGAGATTGCCCTGTGTTGCCCCAAGCAGCGCCTTCAGCGCGGTGAAGTCCGCGACCTCGGCGTCCACGAGATAGGCCATGATCCCCAGCCGCATGCGGCCGTGGATGACATCGTCGATGCGGCCGATGTCGAAGGCGCTCATCGCCCGGTCAGCCGTCCTTCCGGGGCAGCATGATCAAGCCCGGGAGCGCCATGCACAGCCAAAGCCCCAGGCCGGCGAACAGGATGAAATAGCCGGTCATCGTCACGGTCAGCGCCATCGCCACGGCGCAGGCGAACCATCCGAGCGCGACCCCAAGAAGCCACGGCCGGCGCCGCATCGTGAAGGCGAACAGCCACGCCGCACCCTGAAGCACGAACACCGCGCAGGGATAGATCAGCCAGGTCGTGACGCTGCCCTCCCGCCACGCCACCGATCCGATGACGGCGACCAGCACGAGATTGGCGAGGCCGACCACGGCGAACATCCCGCCGACGGCGCGCGCCACCGTCCCGCGCACCGGGTTTGCGCGATTGCGCACCACAATCCACGTCATCACGGGGACGAACAGGACCGTCGGTCCAAAGCCGATGGCGAGCGCGGCGAGTCCGCTGCCGCCGATCCAACCCATCGCCTGCATCGCATGCAGCAGCATCTGGCCGCCATAGATCAGGCCTGCGGCCAGATACCCCTCGCCGAAGGTCCGGGATCCGGCGCTGTCGTCGTCATCGACCAGAGCACGCAGGAAGGCGAGATCGTCGCGGGCGGATTGCGGATTGGCGGTCATGGTGCGGCCTCCGGCAGGCTTGCAAGTCTTGCCGCGCGCCGGCGCGGTGATTCCCTGCGTCCGTTGAGAATGGCGCCGATGAAGCTGTAGCGCACGAAGAGTTGGTAGCTGGCGAACAGCAGCGCAAAGGCGATGCCCAGAATCAGCGGGAACTTCACCCACCACGGCCAGTCCAGCTGCGACAGCGCGACCTGCAGCGCCATGACCAGCGGCACATGGACGAGATAGAGCCAATAGGACGCGTCGGCAATGTAGCGGCGCGTGGCGCTGTGCGCGGAGAAGAACCTGAGCGCAAGGCCGAGGATCGCGAACGTCCAGGTCCAGATCGACAGCGCGAAGCAAGCGGCATAGAGCGCCGTCGTGCGGTCCTGCGGCGCAGGCGTCAGCACCGGCGCGACGCCGACAAGCGCGAAGCCGGCCCCGGTCAGCGCGACGGCGAGCGCCAGGTTGAGCGGCCAGCGCCGCTTCCACACCTCCAGCAGGCGGACATCGCGATGCACCAGCCAGCCGAACGCGAAGGCGGTGAAGAAGGCGATGGCGGCGCCGGCATTGGGCACGAGCGAGGAATCCGGCGTCATGATGCCGAACCAGGCGAGCCAGCCGGGCGAAAAATACAGAACCGCCGCCGTCGGCGCGGCGAGCAGAACCAAGCCGAGCGGATTTTCCACCAGCCCGCGCACGACGCCGTCGATGGCGCCGCACAGGCGCCCGCGCCGGTCCACCGCCGCAACGAGCCCGCGCAGGATCAGCGTCGCCGCATAGAGCAGCAGCAATACATAGAGAAACCACAGATGGGTCAGCGGGAAGGCGGGAAAACCGGGATAGGCCGGCGGCCTGGGCAGCGGCCCGCCATGCGCCATGGTCATCGCGCCCCAGATCGATACCCCCAGGATCGACGCGAACAGGATCGGCCAGCCCACGAGCAACGGAATGCCGATGCGCGTCAGCCGGTCCCCGACGAAGCCGCGCAGGCCCTTCTTGTGGAAGCTGAGATGGGCGAAGAACCCCGCCAACAGGAAGAACGCCGACATGCGGAAGATGTGCAGCACATGGAAGGTCGCGGCCAGGACGAGACTGGGGCTGTCGTCCATGACGATCCAGACCGGAACCGGCGCCGGCAGGAATGACAGGGTCGCATGAAAGACGATGCCCAGAAGCAGCACGAAGCCGCGCGCGGCGTCCAGCGCGTGCAGGCGTTCGGTTGAGCTGTCGGCCATGGGCGTCTCCGTACCGGTGGTGGCACGGTATCGATATACCAACTAGTTTATTTTTCAAACTAGTTTTCTTTCCGGCTTAAGGACAACAGTGAAATCGAATTTCCCTTGCTTTGCGCGCACTGAGAAGTCCCAGCATTTCCGCCGGAAATTTCCCTTTCACCTCCGGATCCGAGTCCGTCAAAACGGCAAGTTTGCCGGACCGTCAGAGCTGTGAGCCTCTCGTCGGGTGCCGGCCGGCTGCCGTCGGTGGCGTCATGCGATGGCGGGAGAAAGCGGGCCAGGCACGGCGTGGGCCGACGACGCTGCGATCCCGCAATGGCTTGAATTCTCGGCGGCTATCGCCATTTTGCGCAGTCCGTGCGTTTCCGCTGCAACCGAGGATCATCGCCATGCTCAAGCTTAAGGACGAGACACTGCTGCGGTCGGACGCCTATGTGAACGGCGCCTGGACCGGCGCGGCGGACCGTTTTGCGGTCACCGACAAGGCGAGCGGCGAGACCATCGCGCAGGTCGCAGATCTGGGCGCCGAAGATGCGCGCCGCGCCGTCGCGGCGGCGGCCGACGCCCTGCCCGCCTGGCGCGCCAGGACCGCCAAGGAACGCGCCGGCCTGATGCGCAAATGGTTCGACCTCATCATGGCGAACCAGGAAGACCTGGCGCGGCTGATGACCGCCGAGCAGGGCAAGCCGCTGGCGGAATCGCGCGGCGAGATCGCCTATGGCGCCTCCTTCATCGAATGGTTCGCGGAGGAAGCAAAGCGCGTCTATGGCGACGTGATCCCGAGCTTCGCGGCGGGCAAGCGCGTGCTGGTGTTCAAGGAGCCGGTGGGGGTGGTGGCTGCGATCACGCCGTGGAACTTCCCCAATGCGATGATCACGCGCAAGGCGGCGCCGGCGCTGGCCGCGGGCTGCGCCTTCGTGATCAAGCCGCCGGCCGAGACGCCTTTGTCGGCGACGGCGCTGGCCGAGCTCGCGCATCGCGCCGGCATCCCCAAAGGCGTGTTCAACGTCGTGACGTCGGACCGCGCGGCGGAGATCGGCAAGGTGCTGACCGGCGATCCGATCGTGCGCAAGTTCAGCTTCACCGGCTCGACCGAGATCGGAAAGCTGCTGATGGCGCAATGCGCCGGGACCGTGAAGAAGGTGAGCCTGGAACTCGGCGGCAACGCGCCGTTCATCGTGTTCGACGATGCCGACCTCGAAGCGGCGGCCGACGGTGCGATGTTGTCGAAATACCGCAACATGGGCCAGACCTGCGTCTGCGCCAACCGCATCCTGGTGCAGGACAGCGTCTACGACGCCTTCGCGGCCAAGCTTGCGGCGCGCGTCGCCAAGCTGAAGGTCGGCAACGGCTTCGATGACGGCGTGACGCAAGGCCCGCTGATCAACGAGGAGGCGGTCGAGAAGGTGGAGCGCCTGCTCGACCAGGCGGCGGGGAAGGGCGCCAAGATCGTGACCGGCGGCAAGCGGCATGCGCTCGGCGGCAGTTTTTTCGAGCCGACCATCGTCACCGAGGTTCGCCCCGACATGGCTATCGCGCAGGAGGAGATCTTCGGGCCGGTCGCGACGCTGTTCCGGTTCAAGGACGAGGCCGACGCGATCCGCATCGCCAACGCGACGCAGTACGGCCTGGCCGCCTATTTCTATGCCCGCGACGTGGGCCGCGTGATGCGCGTGGCCGAGGCGCTGGAATACGGCATCGTCGGCATCAACGAGGGCATCATCTCGTCCGAGGTCGTGCCCTTCGGCGGCATGAAGGAATCCGGCGTCGGCCGCGAGGGCAGCAAATACGGCATCGAGGATTATCTCGAGATCAAATACGTGCTGCTGGGCGGGCTCAACGGCTGAGAATCGCGCGCGCGGCCCAGGCGCCGGTGGCGAACGAGGCCTGCAGCAGATAGCCGCCGGTCGGCGCCTCCCAATCGAGCATCTCGCCCGCGATGAAGACGTTCGGCAGCGCCTTCAGGCTCAGCATTTCATCGACGGCATCGAACGAAATGCCGCCGGCGGTCGAGATCGCGCGCCCCAGCTTCTGCGGCGCGGTCAGCGTCAGCGGGAGCGCTTTGAGGCGGGCGGCGACAGCGGCCGCATCGGCCGGCACGGGCCCGGCTTCGCGCAGCAGGTTGATCTCCAGCGGCGACAAGTTGGCGGTCTTGCGCAGGAAATTCGAGACGCTGTCCTTGCCGCGCGGGCGCGCGAGGCGCGTGGCAAGTCTTTCGGCGGCGATGTCCGGCCGAAGATCGACAGCAATCGCGACGGGACCGTGCCGCGCAACGGCGTCGCGCAAGGCCGAGGACAATGCATAGATCGCGCCGCCTTCGAGGCCGTAAGAGGTGACGACGACATCGCCGCGTGCCGTATTGCCGTCGAAACGCATCGCGATGTTCTTGAGCGGTTGGCCGGCAAACCGCGTGGCAAAGGGCGCGCTCCAGGCGACGGAGAATCCGCAATTGGCCGGGCGCAGCGGCGCGGTTGCAACGCTTTTCCGTTCAAGGATGCTTGCCCAGCCGCCGTCGGACCCGAGCCTGGGCCAGCTTGCGCCGCCGAGCGCGAGCAGCGAGGCGTCGGGCTTTACCGCGATGATCCCGTCGGGTGTTTGAAACTGCAGCGCGCCGTCCGCGCCCCAGCCTTGCCATTCGTGCCGCAGGCGGAAGCGAACGCCTTGCGCGGCCAGTCGCGCCAGCCAGGCGCGCAGCAGCGGCGACGCTTTCATCGCCTTCGGAAAGATGCGGCCGCTGGAGCCGGTGAAGGTCTCGACCCCCAGACCGTTCGCCCAGGCGATCAGTGCCGCCGGCGGAAAGGCTTCGAGCATCGGCTGCAACCGCGGCGCAGCAGCACCGTAACGCCCGACAAAAGTATCGAGCCCCTCGCCATGCGTCAGGTTGAGGCCGCCGCGCCCCGCCATCAGGAATTTGCGCCCCGCCGACGGCATGCGGTCGTAGACCGTGACGCCGACAGCGGCGGCGCTCAGAACTTCGGCCGCGATCAGCCCGGCCGGGCCGGCGCCGATGACGGCAACGGACTTGATCATGGCGTCTGTATCGGCCGCCCTTTTCTTTCGCACAAGCGTCGCTTAATCCTGCCGTCATGCTGCGCGTATCGGAAATCAGGCTGCCGCTCGACCACGGGCCGGAGGCGCTCAAAAACGCGCTGCTGAGGAAGCTGCGCCTGCCGGCGGCGGCGCTCAAGCGCTTCGCCGTGTTCAAGCGCGGCGTCGATGCCCGCAAGAAGGCGGCGATCGTCTACACCTACATCGTCGATGCCGAGGTGGACGACCCGGCGCAGGTGCTGGCGCGACCCGACCCGCATGTCACGCCGACGCCCGATACGGAATACCGCTTCGTCGCGCGCGCGCCCGAGCGGCTCCAAAATCGGCCGGTGGTGATCGGCGCGGGGCCATGCGGGCTGTTCGCGGCGCTGATCCTGGCGCAATCGGGCTTTCGGCCCATCGTCCTGGAGCGCGGCAAGGCGGTGCGCGAGCGCACCAAGGACACCTGGGGCCTGTGGCGGCGTTGCGTGCTCGATCCGGAATCCAATGTGCAGTTCGGCGAAGGCGGCGCCGGCACGTTCTCGGACGGCAAGCTCTATAGCCAGATCAAGGACCCCCGCCATCTGGGCCGCAAGGTGCTGGCCGAGTTCGTCAGGTGCGGCGCGCCGGAGGAGATTTTGACCGAGGCGCACCCCCATATCGGCACCTTTCGCCTGGTGACGATGGTGGAGCGCCTGCGCGCCGCCATCGAAGGGCTGGGCGGCGAGTATCGCTTTCGCCATCGCGTGGCCGATCTCGATCTCGATCCGGATCGTCGCGTGCGCGGCGTGGTGCTGGCGGACGGCACACGGATCGCGGCCGACCATGTCGTGCTGGCGGTCGGGCACAGTTCGCGCGACACCTTCGAGATGCTGGCGCGGCGCGGCGTCGATATCGAGGCCAAGCCGTTTTCCATCGGCTTTCGCATCGAGCATCCGCAATCGCTGATCGACAGAGCGCGCTATGGCCGCACGATTGCGCAGATCGGCGCCGCCGAATACCGGCTGGTGCATCACGCGTCGAACGGACGTTCGGTCTACAGCTTCTGCATGTGCCCCGGCGGCACGGTGGTGGCCGCGACAATCGAGACCGGCAGCGTCGCGACCAATGGGATGAGCCAGTATTGGCGCAACGAGCGCAACGCCAATGCCGGCATCGTGGTCGGCATCACGCCGGCGGACTATCCCGAGCATGTGCTGGCGGGCATCGATTTGCAGCGCCGCTGGGAGGCCAAGGCGTTCGAAGCGGGCGGCGGCACCTATCATGCGCCGGCGCAATTGGTCGGCGATTTCCTCGCCGGCCGCGCATCGACGGCGCTGGGCGCGGTGGTGCCGTCCTACCGACCCGGCGTTCGCCTGACCGACCTGTCGGACTGCCTTCCCGATTACGCCATCGCCGCGATCCGCGAGGCGCTGCCCGCTTTCGCGCGGCAGATACCGGGCTTTGCGCGCGAGGATGCGGTGCTGACGGGCGTGGAGACACGCACCTCGTCGCCGATCCGGATCAACCGCGGCGGCGACTATCAGAGCCCGAACACGCGCGGTCTTTATCCGGCCGGCGAAGGCGCGGGCTTCGCCGGCGGCATCCTCTCGGCCGGCGTCGATGGCATCAAGGTCGCGGAAGCCGTTGCGAGGAGCATTGCGGCGCTTCAGGCCACCAGCGCCACGAGCGCGGGCGCGCCCTCGTAATCCTCGATGAACACCAGCACGCGAAAGCCCGGCGTCAGCAAGGGCTGGCCATGGGCGTCGCGCAACACCCGGCCCTCGCCATTGGTGCGGCGCTGGGACGCGTCATAGGCGAAAACCGGCACCATGCCGTGTTCCTCGGCCTGGAAGCGGTCGAACAGCTCCTGCGCCTTCTGCGGCGGCAGGCGGACGCAGCCGCCCGAAGCGCGCTGCCCGAGCTGGTAGGCGTGGACATCGGCCGAATGCAGCGCCACGCCGGTCTGGCGGCCGCGGATCACGGCATCGAGGAACATCGCCCAGGGCATCGCCGCGCCATGCCAGGTGCGCGAATAATGCGTGCGCTCGAAGCGGTTCGGATCGAGTTCGAACAGGCCTTCGGGCGTGCTGGTGAAATAGCGCTCATGCCGCTCGCGTCCGGTCGATACCGGTAAGCTTTGTTCGAACACCAAACCGGCGGCGTCATCCTTGTGGAACACGTACATATGCTGCGCCAGCGAGCCGGCGGCGGCTTTGCTCACATAGAGATAGACGTTGAAATAGGGATAGAGATCGGCCGGTATCCTGGCGCGCAGGCGGTCGGCCGCGTCGGCGGCCTGGAGCACGGTCGGATCGGGCGGCGCGACGGGGAGGGCTTGCTTTTGCGGAACCGCGCTTTCGGCCGCGGCGCGGAAGGCGGCATCGGCGGTCGATGCGGCGACGCGCACGGCGTCAACCGCGATTTCCGGCCGGAACGCAATGCGGACATGGGACAGGAACGGCACCGTCGTGGCCGCGGTCATGGCTGCCATGCCAATGGCGGCGGCCGCGGCCAAATCCCTCAAGCGCATCATGCGATCCCCACCGCGTTTGCGCGAGCTTAGTATCCTACCGCGACCGATAGCGAGTCCCGTTCATGCCGTTTCCGCCGCAACGTCTCGTGTGTCTCACGGAAGAGACAGTGGAGACGCTCTACCTCATGGGTGAACAGGACCGCATCGTCGGGGTCACCGGCTATGCGGTGCGGCCGCCGCAGGTGCGCAAGGAGAAGCCGCGCATCGCCGCCTTCACCTCCGCCAACATCGAAAAGATCGCGGCGCTGAAACCCGATCTGGTGCTCGCCTTCAGCGATCTGCAGGCCGATATCCTCGCGCAACTGGCGCGGGCGGGAATCGCGGTGCACCTTTTCAACCAGCGCGATGTCGCCGGCATCCTGGCGATGGTGCGCATGCTGGGCGCGCTGGTCGGCGCGCCGGGCAAGGGCGACGCGCTCGCCGCGCAACTCGAAGACGGGGTCGAGGCCGTTCGTCGGTCGGCCCAAGGTCCGCGCCCGCGCGTCTATTTCGAGGAATGGGACGATCCGCTGATCACAGGCATCGGCTGGGTGTCGGAGCTGATCGAGATCGCCGGCGGCACGGACTGCTTCGCGCATCTGCGCGGGCAGCAGGCGGCAAAGGACCGGATCGTGACGGCCGACGCGGTCGTCGCGGCGCAGCCGGACGTGATCGTGGCATCGTGGTGCGGCAAGAAGGTCTCCGCCGCGAAGATCAAGAGCCGCGCCGGCTGGCACGCCGTTGCGGCGGTCGCGAACGACCGCATCGTCGAGATCAAATCGCCGCTGATCCTGCAACCCGGACCCGCCGCGCTGACCGACGGGCTGGCGGCGTTGCGCGCCGCGATCGCGCCGCCGCGCCTATAGGCCCAGCACGAGACGCGCGACGATGTCGCGCTGGATCTCGTTGGAGCCGCCATAGATCGAGGCGGCGCGGTTATTGAGATAGCGCGCCATCGCCAGCAGGCCTTCCGGCGGCCCGATCGGCGCGATATTGGCGCCCGGCAGCCGCGCCTGCGGCTGATCGACGGCGGCATAGGCCCCGAGCGCCTCGATCGCCAGTTCGTCGAGGCGCTGCATCGCCTCGGTGCCCTGCATCTTCAGCATCGAGGAGGCCGGACCGGGACTTCGCCCCGCGGCCAGGGCGCTCATCACGCGATGCTCGGTCATCTCGATGGCCTCGACGGCAATGGCGGCCGCAGCCAGGCGCGCGGCAAAGCCTTCGTCCTCGATCAGGCAGGCGCCGTCATCGCCGGTCCGGGCATTGGCGAGCGCGCGGAGGCGGTGCAGGGCGATCTTGAGGCCGGCGCCCGAGCCGCCGCCGCGTTCGAATTCCAGGAGATATTTCGCCACGGTCCAGCCGTCATTCTCCTCGCCGAGGCGCCCGGATTTGGGCACGCGGACGTCATCGAAGAAGACCTGGTTCACCTCATGCTCGCCGGCCAGGGTCACGATCGGCGTCACGGCGATGCCGGGCGTCGCCATGTCGAGCAGAAGAAAGGTGATGCCCGATTGCGGCTTGCCTTCGGACCGGGTGCGCACCAGGCAGAACATCCGATTGGCCCAATGCGCGTGCGTGGTCCAGATCTTCGAGCCGTTCAGCACATAGTCGTCGCCGTCGCTCACGGCACGCAATTGCAGCGAGGCGAGATCGGAGCCCGAGCCGGGCTCGGAATAGCCCTGGCACCAGTAATCCTCGCCCGACAGGATGCGCGGCAGGTGATGCGCCTTCTGCGCCGGCGTGCCGTAGCGCATGATGCAGGGGCCGACCATGCGCAGGCCCATCGGCGCAAGGCCGGGCGCGCAGGCGCGGGCGCATTCGGCGGCGAAGATATGGCGCTGCATCGCGTTCCAGCCGGTGCCGCCAAATTCCTTCGGCCAGCTCGGCGCGACCCAGCCCTTGGCGTGCAGGACGCTCTGCCAGGCAAGGCTGTAGCGCTTGTCGGTGAAGACGCTGCTGGCGCGCCGTCCGGCATCGCGCAGCTCGGGTGTCAAGGCGCCATCGAGAAAGGCGCGCACCTCGTCGCGGAACGACAATTCCTCCGAGGAAAGTTCGAGGTTCATGCCGAAGAGCCTGGGCCCGGATCGCGCATCGATCAAGATGCGCGCATTCGCCTATGCCTGGGACGGCCCGGCGGAACAGCTGCGCCGCAGGGCCTGCACTTCGTTTTCCAACGCGCCCAGGAACCGCGAGCGATCCTGCTTGGTGAAGCCGGCGTTGTAGGTCTGGCCGCCCGTCGCCTCGCGCAAATGGCGGTGCAGGTCGCGCAGGCCGAGCGCCATGCCGATGCCGGCTTCGGTGAAGGGCTTGCCGGTCGGACCCAGAACGCGCGCGCCTTTCGCCAAAGCGCGCGCCGCCAGCGGGATGTCGGCGGTGACGACGATGTCGCCCGAGCCGGCCTCGCCGGCAATCCAGTCGTCGGCAGCATCGGCGCCCGCTGCGACGGTGACATGACGGATGAGGGGATGGCGGCTCGGCCTGAGGCCCCCATTGCTGACGATCGTGACGCGCAGCCCGTGGCGTTCGGCGACGCGTTCCACTTCCGCCTTCACCGGGCAGGCATCGCCGTCCACAAAGATCTCAAGCACGGTTTGGCCCCATCGCGGCCGCATCCTATAAGGTGCCGGCTGGCGGAGGATAGCGTGGCACTGGCTCCCGAGGACATGGATTTCGTTTCGAACTTCTCGGCGCTCTGGGCCGTGTTCCTGGGCGCGGTGCTGGCGACGCTGGGCGGCTTCGCGGCGACGCAGATGGAGTGGTATCTGGAACGGCGCCGGCGCGAACGCAATGCGGCGCTGTTCTTCGGCGAGATCCTGTCGACGCTGAACATCGTGCTGGGCCTGGCTGCCGACACCAAGAGGATCGGCGATCCCTATGGCCCGATCACGACGCGGATGTTCCGCTCCGCCATGGGCGAGGTCGAGATCTACAACCGCAACCGCGAATCGCTCTACGACCTCAGCCAGGCCGACCTGCGCGCCCGCATTCACACCCTGGTCCTGCGCATCAGCATGTCCATCGACGGCATCTTCGACGCCTCCAACACGATCGACGAGCTGGCGCGCCGGCTGGACGCATCGGAGCTGGGCGCCGAGGAGCGGGCAAAGATCGAGGCGCGCCTGGCGGGGCTGAGCGAGCGGCGCGAGAGCAGCTATGAATTCGTGCTGGAAACCGCGCAGCAGCTTCGCGGCGTCATCAAGGAATTGGAACCGATCGCGCGCTTTTCCTATGACGCGGTCGAGAAGGCGGTCCGCAATGCTTAGGCGCCTCGTCCTGATCGGCGGCATCGCCGCGCTGCTCGCCGGCTGCGATTCGGTCGGGGACCTGAATTCGGACGCCTTCGATCCGGGCGATGCGTCGCAGACCCGCTTCACCTTCGCCAGCGATCATTGTGCCGAGCAGGCCGCGCAGCGGCGGGACTACGACATCCGAAGCATCGGCGCGACGCATGCCGAGCGGCACGAGATATACAATCGCGCCTACAGCGCCTGCATGACGGCGAACGGCTATGTCCGGCGCGGCTGGTCGCCGGACATTCTTGATCCCTACACGATCGATCCGCTGCGAGGCTAGAGCCGCATTCGCCCTGTTTGGATCGGAATGCGGCTCCAGATTCTTGAATGGCCGCGCAATCTAACGATAAACCGCCCGCACTTCGCCGGATTGCGCTCTAAGCGGCCCGACGGCCGCCGCGGGGATTGAAGCGGCGCTTGGGCCGGCGATAATTGTTCTCCGGCGGCTTCTGGTGACCGAAGGAGCGCGGCAGCTCGCTGACATTGGGCGCCGTGAGCGCTTCTGCCGGAAGGTCGTGCGTCACGACGTCGATCTGGCGCTTCACCAGGCGCTCGATGTTGCGCAGATGCGTCCGCTCCGCCGGGTCGCAGAACGAGATCGCGATGCCCTCCGCGCCGGCGCGCGCCGTGCGGCCGATGCGGTGGACATAGCTTTCCGGCTCGTTCGGCAGCTCGAAATTGATCACATGGGTGATGCCGTCGACATCGACGCCGCGCGCGGCGATGTCGGTGGCGACCAGCACGCGCACCTGGCCGGACTTGAAGCCGTCCAGGGCGCGCTGGCGCGCGTTCTGCGACTTGTTGCCGTGGATGGCGTCGGCCGAAAAGCCGGCGCGCTCCAGATGTTCCGAGACGCGATTGGCGACGTGCTTGGTGCGCGTGAAGACGATGACGCGCTTCAGGCTCTGGTCGCGCAGCAGATGTCCGAGCAGCGCGCGCTTGTCCTTCTGCGCGATGTGGATCACGCGCTGGTCGATGCGGTCGGCGGTCATGGTGGGCGGCGAGACCTCGATGCGCTCGGGCTGGTGCAGCATGTCGCCGATCAGCTGGACGACCTCGCCGGGCATGGTGGCGGAGAAAAGCATCGACTGGCGCTGCTTGGGCAGCATGGCGACGATGCGGCGCACGTCCTTGATGAAGCCCATGTCGAGCATGCGGTCGGCCTCGTCCACGACGAGCACGCCGACACCGTCGAGGCGGATGTGATGCTGCTTGACGAGGTCGAGCAGGCGGCCGGGCGTGGCGACGAGGATATCGACGCCCCCCCGCATCGCATTGATCTGCGCGTTCTGGCTGACGCCGCCCAGGATGACGGCGGTGCGCAGGCCCAGATGGCGGCCATAGGTCTTGAGGCTGGTTTCGATCTGCACCGCCAGTTCGCGCGTCGGCGCGAGAATCAACGCACGGGCGCCCTTGGGCTGCGGACGGACACGGTCCGCGGACAGCCGCTGCAACAGCGGCAGGCCGAACGCGGCGGTCTTGCCGGTGCCGGTCTGCGCAATGCCGAGCAGGTCGCGGCCGGCCAGCAGCGCGGGGATCGCGCGGGTCTGGATCGGGGTCGGGATGGTGTAGTTCTCGGCGATCAGGGCGCGCAGCAGCGGCTCGCAAAGACCGAGGGATTCAAACGTCGTAGTCAAACAATGTTCCTTAACCGCACGAACGTGCGGAATGCACGCGCTGAAAACGGCTTGTTGCCGTCTTCCACGCACATCTGGAGCGAACGGGAGTTTTCCGATGAAGCCTGCGGTGGGAACGCCCGGAAACCGGCGCGCCGCGTGCGACCGCAAGGCGATGGGACACCCTATAGGCGCGAGCTTAACAAGAAGTCAAGCGAGGGATTGTCCGGGGAACGGCCGCTGGCTATGACCGGGCATGATCTCGCTGTCCGAGGTGCGGTTCGCGCGCAGGCTTTGCAACGGCGTCACGCTGAACGTCGCCGAGGCGGGACCCGATAACGGACCGCTCGTCATATTGCTGCACGGCTTTCCCGAATTCTGGTTCGGATGGCGCCATCAGGTCGGTGCGCTGGCGCAGGCCGGCTATCGCGTCGTGGCGCCGGACCAGCGCGGATACAATCTCTCGGACAAGCCGCGGGGCATCGCGAATTACGACATCGACGTGCTTGCCGACGACGTCGTGGCGCTGGCCGCGCACTATACGAGCGCGCCTTTCAATCTGGTCGGGCACGATTGGGGCGCGGTCGCCGCCTGGTGGACGGTGACGCGTCACCCGCAAAGAGTCGCCAAGCTCGCAGTGCTCAACTGTCCGCATCCGGCGATTTGGCGCCGGACCATGGCCGAGAACCCGGCCCAGATGCTCGCGAGCTGGTACGTCCTGTTCTTCCAGATTCCCTGGTTGCCCGAGGCGCTTTTGCGCGCCCGCAACTACCGCGCCCTCGAGATCTCCATACGCGAGGCAAAGGCGCCCGTTTCCGACGACGAGGTCGCGCGCTACCGCGAAGCCTGGGGCCGGAACGGCGCGCTGACGGCGACGATCAATTGGTACCGCGCCATTTTCCGGCATGTCTTCGAGCCCGTCGCGCCCGGCGCCATCCGCGTTCCCGTGCGCATCATCTGGGGTCGCCAGGACCGCTATGTCCTGCCGGCGCTGGCCGAGGCGAGCAAAGCGCTGTGCGCGAACGCCGAGCTGATCTATGTGCCCGAAGCGACCCACTGGGTCGCCCAGGACGAGCCGAATCGCGTGAACGCCTTGCTACTCGATTTTCTCGCCTGAGCGCGGCGCGGCGACCCGGGCCAGCGCGGCACGGCAAATATCGAACGTCACCCAGGGCTTTCCCCGACAATTCATCGATCGATAAAATATTGGCGGCGACCACGTCAGGCTGGGGTCGCCCGGCCCAGGCAGTCTATCGGTAGTATCCGGACCGCATTGCGGCCGTCCGCGCCGAACGGTTCCGGTGGCGCCGCTCATACTAAAATCCGCGCCCCGGTTGCGGATTCACCCTAGTTTTGCGCATGATGTGTGGGGTGCGAACTCTCGTTGCCGGACGGGCGGGCGTGCGATTGCAGTTTCCGGCGGGGCATCGGTTTCGGCGGCATCATGGCGAACTACGATAGTGGCGGCTCGCGCTCTTCCCTCGCGCAGGCGTCCGTTAAGGGTACGGTCAAGTGGTTCAACGCGACCAAGGGATACGGCTTCATCACACTTGAGAACGGCGGCGACGCGTTCTGCCACGCTTCGGCCTTGCAGGCCGCGGGACATTCGGAGCTGCCGCAGGGCGCGACGATCGTCTGCGATCTGCAGGACTCGCCGCGCGGCCTTCAGGTCGTGGCGGTGCACAGCGTCGATACCAGCACCGCCGAT
>DASWOE010000314.1:0-2345 GCA_036398875.1 Rhizomicrobium sp. | reverse complement strand
GATGAGATTGCGGTTGCTGGCGGTGTTGTTCATGTCGGACCTATCGCGGCGGAACGGGATCATAGCCCGACCGACCGCCGAGCCAGGTGATGGGATGGCAATGGGCCAGCCGCCTTGCGGCAAGTGCCGCGCCCTTCAGGGCGCCGTGCACCTCAATGGCCTCGATGGCGTATTGCGAGCACGTCGGCTGAAAGCGGCAGGCAGGCGGGAACAGGGGCGACAGCAGCGCGCGGTAGAGCCGGATCGGTGCGACCAGCGCCGCGACCGCCATCCTGCTCGGCATCCCCTGAAACGGACTCACGGCTGTTCTCCCGGACGGCCAAGCCTGAGATGGGCCGCGCCGAGCGCCTGGGCAAGGTCGGATTTGAGGCTTTCGAACGGCCTTGTCGCCGTATCGCGGCGGGCGACCAGAACATAGTCCGTGCCGGGAAGGGCCGATAGGGGAAGGACGGCCGCGGCAACGGCCCGCAGCCGCCGCTTGGCCCGGTTTCGCACCACCGCGCCGCCGATCTTGCGGCTGGCGGTGAATCCGACCCGCACCGCCCCGCTGCCGGGATTGCGGCAGATTTCCAGAGTCAGACCGGGGGTCACCCGGCGGATGCCGCGGGCGGCGCGGAGAAAGTCGCTGCGTTGCTTGAGGCGGTCCATCGCCTGCCCCTCTCTGGGGCCGAAGCGCTCAGGCCGAGAGTTTCTTGCGACCATGGGCCCGGCGGCGGGCCAGCACCTTGCGGCCGCCCTTGGTGGCCATGCGCGCCCGAAAGCCATGGCGCCGCTTGCGGACGATCTTGCTCGGCTGATAGGGGCGCTTCATCGGATTTCTCGGGACTTTTCAAGGCGTCGAAAGAGGGGCGGGTTCTATGGCCTTGGGGTGTGGGCTGTCAACCGCGCCGCGCCGGACGGGTCCGCCGGCCGGCGCACTAGGATTTGCCGCCTGCTTGGGGCTTTATGCCGGCCATGCTTGGACGCATCCGCGCCCGCCTGGCCGAGGTCTATGGGCTTGTCGCCCATAGCCTTTCCGGCCGCCTGCTGCTGCTCACCCTCATCTATGTGATGCTGGCGGAGGTTCTGATCTTCGTGCCGTCGGTGGGACGCTACCACCGCGAACTGCTCGACAATCACATCGAATCCGCCGAATTGGCGGTGCTGCCCTTCACCGAGCCCAGCGGCCAGAGCCTCGCCAGCGACGTGCGGTCCGTCCTTTTGATGCGCGCCGGCGCCATGCAGGTGGTGCTCAAGAGCGGCGATCGCAGCCAGATGTTCCAGGTCGAGGGCCAGGCCGAGCGGATCGATGCCACGCTCGACCTCACCCAGGCTGGCGCGTTCACCGACATGTTCGAGGCGCTCGACTGCCTTTGGCACGACGGCAGCCGCATCCTGCATGTGATTGCGCCGACCCGGATCAAGGGCGAGAACAGCATCGGCATCATCCTGAGCGAGCAGCCGATCCGGGCGCAGCTGGTGGCCTATGCCGACCGCGTCATCGTCACCGGCCTGGTGGTGTCGCTCATCACCGCGCTCCTGGTGTTCGCCAGCCTGTATCTCGTCCTGGTGCGGCCGCTGCGGCGGGTGACGGCGGCGATGGTCTCCTTCCACGACAATCCGGAGGACCCGGCGCGCATCATCCAGGCGAGCGCGCGCCGCGACGAGATCGGCATCGCCGAGCGCGAGCTCGCCGCCATGCAGCGCGACCTCTACGGCTTTTTGCGGCAGAAGAGCCGCCTCGCCGCGCTCGGCCAGGCGGTGGCGCGCATTCAGCACGACCTGCGCAACATCCTCGCCAATGCCCAGCTCGCCTCAGACCGCTTGAGCGCGATCGACGATCCGGTGGTCAAGAAGCTGGCGCCGCGGCTTGTCGCATCGATCGGCCGCGCGGTGTCGCTCGCCACCAACACGCTGCGCTATGGCCGCGCCGACGAACGTCCGCCGCAGCGCAAACCGGTCGCTCTCGCGCCCCTGGTGGCGGAAGCCGCGGAGGCCGCCATCGAGGCGCGCATCGCGCCGATCGAGATTCGCCTGGAGAGCGACATCGACGCCGGGCTCGCCGTGGACGCGGATTCCGAGCAGCTCTATCGGGTGATCCTCAACCTGATCCGCAACGCCGTGGAGGCACTGGTCGATCGCGGTTCGGCCGGCTGTATCCGTATCGGCGCGCGGCGCCACGGCCAGCGCGTCGTGATCGAGATCGCCGATGACGGGCCGGGCATTGCGCCCGCGCTCCGGGCGCGCCTGTTCCAGCCCTTCGCGACCGCCGCGCGCGCCGGCGGCTCGGGCCTCGGCCGCGCCATTGCCCGCGACCTGGCGCGCGGCCATGGCGGCGACATCGTCCTGGTCTCGACCGACGAGAG
>DASWOE010000313.1:0-5020 GCA_036398875.1 Rhizomicrobium sp. | reverse complement strand
TCGCCCGGCCCCCCCGGTCGGCGCGCGCCCACGCGCCGACAAGACTCGTTGCCCAACTGGATGGCCCGCTCTCCGGCGGGCCATGACAATTAGGCGGAGAGGCGCAGCCGCGCAACCGGCCCGACAGCTTTAGCTGTGAGTCTTCTGGCTTGCCGCGAACGCCGCCTGCTGTTCGGGCGTGGCGTCTTTTTGATGGCGCTTCTTCCATTCTGAAGGCGCCATGCCATAGACGATCTCGCGCGCCTGGTCCTTCTCCAGCGCGATGCCCATCTGCGCGGCGGCTTCGCGATACCAGTCGCCCAGGCAATTGCGGCAGAAGCCGGCGAGAGTCATCAGGTCGATGTTCTGCACGTCGGTGCGCTCCCGCAGATGCGCCACCAGCCGGCGGAAGGCGGCGGCTTCGAGACGTTCGCGGGTGTTCTCGTCCATCGTGGTTCCTTTCGCGGCCAAAGGCCTTGTGAATTCCAGCGCCGGCGGCGCGATCGCCGCCAGCGCGCGTTGCAGGATCGGCGCAAGGCGTCCGGCGAAGGCGCGCGCGGCGGCCGCATCGGCGATCAGATCCTGGCGGATCTCGATCAGCACATGGGCGAGGCCCCGCATCGTGCCGTGGCGGTAGAGCGTATCGTTCTCCAGCTCGCCGGAATACGGCTCATTGTCGCCGACCGCGAAGCCCGCATCGGCGCACGCCCTTATCAGCGGCCTGGCCAGCCGGCCGTCGCGATCCCACAGAATGCCGATCTCCCAGGGCCGCGGCGCGCCCTTCCACACCGGCGTGAAGCTGTGGATCGAGACCAGCACCGGCGCGCCAAGCCGATCGACCTCCTGCGCGACGGCGGCGTGGTAAGGCGCGTGGAACCTGGCAATGCGATGCGCGGTCTCGGCCTCGTCGATCCGCGCATTGCCGGGAATGAGACTGCCGTCCGACAGTTTCATGACCAGGGTCGGATCGTCCTCGCCGCGATTGAGATCGACGAGAAGGCGCGACCAGCGGGCGAGCACGGCCGGCGCGCCGAAATGCTCCGCCAGCGCACGCGTGACCTCCGCCGCGCCGATGTCGCTGGCGATATGGGTGGCGAAAAGCTCGGGCGCCAGGCCGAGCGTGCCATAGCCTCCCGGCACGGCAGGGGACGCGTGATCGCACAGGAACAGCAGAGGCGCGCCCGCCGCTTGGGGCCTGAACAGTTCGAAGGGGCTGTCGGTCATGGAACGGCAATATTCGAGCGGCCGGCGCCGGACGGCAAGCGCGTTGACACCAAAGCGGCCATGCGCGACACCGGGCCGGCCTTAAAATAGCGAAGCGATAGGCCAAAAATAATCACGCCATGCGACTTGCCGCCGCCCTCGCCCTTGCCTTCCTTGTCGCCGCGGGGTCCGCGCAGGCGCGGCTGAGTGTCTGCAACAAGGGGGCGCGGCCGGTCAAAGTGGCGGTCGGCCTCTTCAACGGCACCCGCTGGACGAGCGAAGGCTGGTGGCACGTGGAGGGCAGGAAATGCACGGAACTCGTCGCCGGAAGGCTTTTGGCGCGCTACTACTATATGTATGCGACGGACGGGGCGGCCGGAACCTGGGACGGCGGCAAGAGCTTCTGCACGGGGGCGGATGACAAGTTTTCCATCATCGGCCGCGGCGGCTGTGCCGAGAGGGGCTTCGATCGCCGCGGCTTCTTCGAAATCGATACGGGCAATCGCCTGAACTTCACCCAAATGCTTTCGGATTGACGATGAGACGCCGCCGCAAGACCAAGATCGTTGCCACCCTCGGACCCGCATCTTCGACGCCCGACAAGATCCGGGCGCTGTTCGACGCCGGCGTCGATGTCTTCCGCATCAATATGAGCCACACCTCGCACACCCTTCTGGGCGAGTTGCACCGCCTGTTGCGGGCGCAGGAGGAACTGGCGGGGCGGCCGATCGGCATCCTGGTCGATCTGCAGGGCCCCAAGATCCGCCTCGGCGTCCTGCCCGGCGGATCGCGCCTGCTGAAGGAAGGCGAGCAGGTGCGCCTGGTGCGCAAGGTCCAGGCCGACGACCCGAACGACATCCCCATTCCGCATCCCGAAGTCTTCCAGGCGATGAAGATGCGGCACACGCTTCTGATCGACGACGGCCGCGTGCGCCTGCGCCTTCTGACCGTCAAGGACTATTACGCCGACGCCATGGTCGTGCTGGGCGGCGAGATCAAGGACCGCAAGGGCGTCAACCTGCCCGACACGCTTCTGCCGGTCTCGGCGATGACGCCCAAGGACCGCAGCGATCTCGACGCCGCGCTCAATCTCGGCGTCGATTGGGTCGCCTTGTCCTTCGTGCAGCGCGCCGACGACGTCGCCGAGATCAAGAAGATCGTCGCCGGCCGCGCCGCGGTGCTGGCCAAGATCGAGAAGCCCAAGGCGCTCGAAGGCCTCGCCGACATCCTCGACATCGCCGATGTGCTGATGGTGGCGCGCGGCGATCTGGGCGTGGAGCTTCCGCTCGAAGCGGTGCCGGGCCGGCAGAAGCAGATCGTGCGCGCCGCCCGCAAGGCGGGCAAGCCCGTCGTGGTCGCGACCCAGATGCTCGAATCGATGAACCTCTCGCCGGTCCCGACCCGCGCCGAGGTCAGCGACGTCGCGACCGCGGTGTTCGAAGGCGCCGATGCGGTGATGCTGTCGGCCGAGACCGCCTCGGGCGCCTATCCGGTCGAGGCGGTGCAGGTGATGGACCGCATCGCGCAATCGGTGGAGGCCGATCCGCTCTACACCTCGATCCTGGAATCGCAGCGCAACACGCCGGAAGAGACCACGGCCGACGCCATCATGGCGGCGGTGCACGAGGTCACCCATACCATCCATGCCCGCGCCGTGGTGTGCTGGACCAAGTCCGGCTCGACCGCGCTGCGCGCCGCGCGCGAGCGGCCCGAGGCGCCGATCATCGTCCTGACGCCCTCGATCGAGACGGCGCGGCGCCTGGCGCTGGGCTGGGGCCTGCATTGCGTGACGACCGAGGACGCGCACGATCTCGACGACGTCACCGACCGCGCGGCGCGGATCGCCCATCAGGAGGGCTTCGCGCGGCCCGGCGACCGGGTGGTGATCACCGCCGGCGTGCCCTTGGGCACACCCGGCTCGACCAATCTGCTGCGCGTGGCGTTCGTCGGACCGAAAAGCGGGTAGCGCGTCCGGGCGAGGCTAAATCCCCTGTCCCTCCACGTCGCGGCCAAGCGCATCGACATGCTTCCGCGCGCCTTCGAGCTGGGGATCGAGCTCAAGCGCCTTCCTGTAGAGCTTCAGCGCACCGTCCTTGTTGCCGTAGTCCTCCAACATGGCGCCGAGCTCGAACAGCGCCGCGAACTGCCGCGGATTGAGCAGGATCACATGCTCCAGCGAGACCATGGCGCCGGAATCGTCATTGCTGCCACGTTGGAAATTGGCGCGCGCATGCCAGCCTTCGGCATAGTCGGGCGCGACGCTCGTAACGGCTTCGAGCAGCTGCTTCGCCGTCTCCTTGTCGCCCGCCGCCACCGCCGCCTGCGCCCGCGTCATGAGCAGTTCGACGCTGGCGCTGCCCGATTGCGCGAAGATGCCGCCGATGCGCGCCTCGATCGGCTTGGCCTCTTCGGGCGAGCCGGCCTGTTTGAGCTGGCGGAACAGCGCGTCGAGCGGCTTGACCGGCGCCGCCATGGCGGCCGCGCCGAGCGAAATCATCACAACGGAGGCGAGCAGACGCATGGCGCAATCCTAGCCCGCGCGCCGGGCCAGCGCCAAGGGAACCGGGCCGCCTTCGGCCCAGTCGATCAGCTCGGCGATGTGCACGAAGGGCGCCGCCGCCGGATCGGCGAGATGGGTGAGGCAGCCGATATTGCTGCCGACCACGATGTCGGGCTCGACCGAGGCGATGGCGTCGAGCTTGCGCGTCCGCAAGGCGCCGGCGATCTGCGGCTGCAGGATCGAATAGCTTCCCGCCGAGCCGCAGCACAGATGCCCTTCCGGTACGGCCGCGACCTCGAAACCGGCCGAGGCGAGCAGCGCCTCGCCCCGGCCTTGCAGCTTCAGGCCGTTCTGCAGCGAGCACGCCGCCTGCCAGGCGACGCGCAGATGGCGCGGCGGGGCCTTGGGCCCCGGCGCCGCCAGTTCGAGGAAGTCCCGCGTCGTCGCGGCCAGGGCCTGCGCCCGCGGCAGCCACAAGGGATCGTCGAGAAAAAGATGGCCGATATCCTTCAGATGCGCGGTGCAGCCGGTGGCGGTGATCAGCACGGCGTCGAAGGCATCGGCGCCGCCGGCGCGCTCGAACGCTTCGATGGCGCGCCGGACCCAATTCTTCGCATCCTCGCTGCGGCCCAGATGCAGCACCAGCGAGCCGCAGCAGCCCGCCCCTTCCAGCGGCACCATCTCGTAGCCGCGCAGCGCCAGCACGCGCGCCGCGGCGGCGTCGATGCCGGGCGCGATGGCGGCCTGGGCGCAGCCCGGCATCAGGGCGATGCGCCTGGCATTGGGCAGCACGACGCGCGGCATCGTCGCCGGTCCATGCACCGGCGTCGCGGCGCCCATCCGCGCCATCGCGGCGAGCCGCCCGGGCAGGAACGCGGTCAAGGGGCCGGCAAGACGCGACAGCAACAGCGCGAGACGCATCAGCGGCGGGCGGGTCATCACGGTCGCGATGAGCCAGCGCAGCAGCTTGTCGCCCAGCGGCCGGCGGTAGTTGGTCTGGATATGGACGCGGGCTTCGTCGATCAGCCTTGCGTAATCGACGCTCGACGGACAGGCGGTGCGGCAGGCGAGACAGGACAGGCAGCGGTCGATGTGCAGGACCGTCTCGGGATCGGGGCTGCCGCCCTTTTCGAGCATGTTCTGGATCAGCACGATGCGGCCGCGCGGCCCGTCGCGCTCGTCGCCGAGCAGGACATAGGTCGGGCAGGTCGCGGTGCAGATGCCGCAATGGACACAGGCGCGCAGGTTCTTCTCGGCTTCGGCGACATGCGGATCGGTGAGCTGGGTCGGGGTGAAGGCGGTGCGCATCTAGACCCCGTCCCACATGCGGCCGGGATT
>DASWOE010000312.1:0-14385 GCA_036398875.1 Rhizomicrobium sp. | reverse complement strand
CGCGCCCTTCGTCTATCGGTTAGGACTCAAGATTTTCAATCTTGCAAGACGGGTTCGACTCCCGTAGGGCGCGCCATTTTATTTGGCGGGCGGGCAAAGCAGCCGCCTCGCCAACCCTGCTTTGCCCGCCCGCGCAGTTCTCAGTTCTGTCCCGTAGGGCGAACGCCAGGCGTGGCAGGCAAAGACTCCGGCCCCGGCAATCGATCGTCACCCGCAGGCCGCTGCCCTGACGGGCAGGGCCGTGGCGTCGGCGGCATTGGGCTGCGCGATATAGCCGTGCTGCTGCTCCACGAACGCGCCAAGCTGGCGGTTCAAGCTGTTGGCGTGCGAATTGCGCCAGCTGCAATCCTGGCAAAGCGGCGGGATCTTCTGCGTCGAGAAGGCATGCTGGCGCCAGTACAGCATCGCGTCGCTGGCATAGGCATGGAAGATGGAGGGAAAGTCCCGCAGATTGCCCAGCACGGCGCCATGCGCCAGATTCTCGGGCGTGCGCTCGCGCGGCACGGCGCAGCAGAGCGTGAAATCGCCATCCTGGGTCAGGCACAGGATGTTGACCGGCGATTGGCAGGGCGTGCCCGTCGCGGCCATTTCCTTGCCGGCGTCAACGATGCCGCCCCAGCTGTGGCCGTCGGTTTCCCAGTTCACCAGTCCGGCGAGGATATTCAGCCGGCCCAGCTGGGTCTGAAAATGAAAGCGCCTGCCCTTCTGGTAGTCCGTCATGTGCAGCAGCAGGTTGGCGCGCTTGCTGAACTTCGCGGCGCGATCGGCGATGTCGTCGGCATTGTAGGCCTTGCCTGCCTGCAGATGCAGCGAAACCACGATCAGATCGACGCCCGCGCGCTCGGCGCGTTCGAGATAGGCGCGGGTCAGATAGTCGCCATTGCTGTAGATTTGGATGGTGCATCGGGGCAGGACTTGCTTGATGAGCTCCAGATAGGCGAAATTTTCTTCATGCATGAAGAACTCGTTCATGCCGACCAGGCTGATCTTCTGGTCGTAGTCGATCTCGCTGAGATCCTCGAGCATCTTGCGGAAAAGCATCATGTCCATGAATTCGTTGCGCGTCCGCCGATGCTCGAAGCCCGGCTGGCTGTTGGGGCAATAGGTGCAATGGCGGTTGCACTGGGTGGACGTTTCGATCTCGATCTTGTTGACCGCCTGCTTGAAGGCCGCCTTCATCTCGCGCTCGGAGGCAAGGCGCGTGAACTGCAGCGAGCTGAAGACGGTATTGGAATCAAAACCGATCGCCGGGCCGTAAACCTGATGGCCGGGATGGGCCGTCGCCGGCTTGCCGGCAAGCGCGCGCATGAACCCGTCATGGGCCGTGTTGGAGATGAGGCCGTGCTGCAAGGTCAGTTCGGCGCAGGTGCGCGCGTCCTGGTACCAGCCCGTATCGATCAAGGCCTTGATCTGGGTTTCCACGTCAATGGACTCGTTGAGGATCATCGCGTTCTCCGCCCGCCGCCGATCCCAAGATGTCTACTTCGTCGTGGTAAACAGCCGCCTAATGGGCGCCGCCGCCGTCCCCTCCTGGGGTACGCAGATCGCGGTGCCGGATGTCTTTGGGCCGGTCGCGGGCGGCCGCCGGCGCGCGGAAACGGCCCGGCGCGGCGCGACGGCGAAACGGCCCCTTAAACCGGTCCTGCAATCAGCGGACCCGCCCGCTCAGTTCGCGCGCGCTTCGATGAAGTCGCGGACGAAGGTCGATCGCGGCGCCTGCCGGACGTCGGCAGGCGTGCCGTATTGCTCGATCTTGCCGCCGTTCACGACCGCCACGAGATCGGCGAGTTCGAACGCCTCTTCCTGGTCGTGCGTGACGAAGATCGTGGTGAGGCCGAGCTTCTCGTGCAGGGCGCGCAGCCAGCCGCGCAGCTCCTTGCGCACCTTGGCGTCGAGCGCGCCGAACGGCTCGTCCAGCAGCAGCATGCGCGGCTCGATGGCCAGCGCCCGGGCGAGCGCCACGCGCTGGCGCTGGCCGCCGGAGAGCTGGCTCGGATAGCGCTTGCCGAGGCCGTCGAGCTGCACCAGCGCCAGCAGTTCTTGGACGCGTTTTGCGATCTGCGCGCGCGAAGGCCGCTCGCGCCGCGGCTTCACGGCGAGGCCGAAGGCGATGTTCTTCTCGACCGTCATGTGCTGGAACAACGCATAATGCTGGAACACGAAGCCGGTGCGCCGCTCGCGCGCCGGCACCGCCAGCCAGTTGAGATCGGCGAAATGCACGCTGCCGGCATCGGGAAATTCCAGCCCGCCCAGGATGCGCAGCAGCGTGGTCTTGCCCGAGCCGGACGGGCCGAGCAGGGCGACGAAGGCGCCCTGCGGCGCCGTAAAGCTCACGCCCTTCAGCGCTTCGAAATTGCCGAAGCGCTTGGTGATGCCATCGACCGTCAGCGACATGAACTATCCTTTGATTCAATGGTGATGCATGGCGGCGATCTCGTCCGCGTAGCGCCATTCGAGAAGCGTTTTAAGGGCCAGGGTGAGGAGCGCCAGCAGGGCCAGCAGCGTCGCCACCGCGAACGCCGCCTGATACTGGTAATCGTTGTAGAGAACCTCGATGTGCAGCGGCATCGTATCGGTCAGGCCGCGGATATGGCCGGAGACCACCGACACCGCGCCGAACTCGCCCATGGCGCGCGCATTGCACAGCAGGACGCCGTAAAGCAGGCCCCATTTGATGTTGGGCAGGGTCACGCGGCGGAAGATCGAGAAGCCCGAAGCGCCGAGCGAGACCGCGGCCTCTTCCTCGTCGCGGCCCTGGTCGGTCATCAGCGGAATGAGTTCGCGCGCCACGAAGGGGAAGGTGACGAAGATCGTCGCCAGCACGATGCCGGGCAGCGCGAAGATGATGTGGACGTTGTGGGCCGACAGCCAGGGGCCGAACCATCCCTGCAGCCCGAACACGAGCACATAGATGAGGCCCGACACGACCGGCGACACGGAAAAGGGCAGGTCGATGAAGGTGACCAGCAGCCCCTTGCCCGGAAAATCGAATTTGGCGACGGTCCAGGCGGCGGCCACGCCGAACACCGCATTGAGCGGAACCGCGATGGCCGCGGCGACCAGCGTCAGGCGGATCGCGTCCAGCGCGTCGGGCTCCCGGATGGCGGCCCATACGGGCCTCAGGCCGTCGGCGAAGGCCTCGCCGAACACCACGATCAGCGGCAGGACCAGGAACAGGCCGATGAAGGCGAGCGACAGCACCGTCAGGCCGGCGCGCATCGACCAGTGATCGGCGGTGGGGGAGCGGAAGCGCGGGCTCATCGGCGCGACGCGCTCCAGCCCTGCAGGAGATTGAGCGCGAGCAGCATCACGAAGGACGCCGCCAGCATGATCACGCCGATCGCCGAGGCGCCGCCATAATCGTTCTCGTTCAGCTTGATGATGATCAGGAGCGGCGCGATCTCCGATATGCCCGGCAGATTGCCGGCGATGAAGATCACCGAGCCGTATTCGCCGACGGCGCGGGCGAAGGCGAGCGCGGTTCCGGTGAGGATGGAGGGCACCAGCGCCGGCAGGACGACGCGGCGTATGGTCTGAAGCCGCGTCGCGCCGAGCGTCGCGGCGGCCTCTTCGGCGTCGCGGCCGAATTCGGCCAGCACCGGCTGCAGCGTGCGCACCACGAAGGGCAGGCCGATGAAGATCAGCGCGATCAGAACGCCATAGGGCGTGTAGCCGATGCGGATGCCCAGCTCCGCCAGCGGCCGGCCCAGCCAGCCATTCGGCGCGTAGAGCGCGGAGAGCGCGATGCCGGCGACGGCGGTCGGCAGCGCAAAGGGCAGGTCCACCAGCGCGTCCAGCAGGCCGCGGCCCGGAAAGCGGTAGCGCACCAGAACCCAGGCCACCATCGCGCCGAACACGGTGTTGATCGCGGCGGCGATCAGCGAGGCGCCGAAGGACAGGCGCAGGGCGTGCTGGATGCGCACATCGCTCAGGACATCCCAAAACCCGCTCCAGCCGATCTCCCACGGCCGGATGACGAGGGCCGCGAGCGGAACCAGGACGATGGCCGACAGGTAGAAAAGCGTGAATCCGAGCGACAACCCGAAACCGGGTAGCGCGCTCGGATTCCGCCATCGCCGAACTGGGAGAGAAGCGGCGACGATGCTCATTGACCAGGCTTGTAGATCTGGTCGAACACGCCCTTGTCGGCGAAGTAGGTCGATTGCGCCTTCTGCCAGTCGCCGAAGACCTCGCCGAAATCATAGAGCGTGATCTTCGGGAAGTCGGCGGCGTGCGCCGCCGCGATCCCGGCATCGCGCACGCGATAGAAGTTCCTCGCCTCGATCTCCTGGCCCTCCTTGCTGTAGAGGAAGTTCAGATAGGCATTCGAAATCCCGCGCGTGTTGTGACTATCGACATTCTTATCGACCACCGAGACCGGCGGCTCGGCCTGGATCGACACGGGCGGATAGACGATCTGGAACTGGTCGCCGCCGTCTTCCTTGAGCGCCAGGCGCGCCTCGTTCTCCCAGGACAGCAGGACGTCGCCGATGCCGCGCTGCGCGAAGGTCGTGGTCGAGCCGCGCGCGCCGGTGTCGAGCACCGGCACGTGCTTATAGAGCGCGGTGACGAAGGCCTTGGCCTTGTCGGCATTGCCCCCCGGCGCCTTGAGGGCATAGGCCCAGGCCGCCAGGAACGACCAGCGCGCGCCGCCGGACGTCTTGGGGTTGGGCGTTATCACCTGGACGCCCGGTTTCACCAGATCGGGCCAGTCCTTGATCTTCCAGGGGTTGCCCTTGCGGACCAGGAACACGATGGTCGAGGTGTAGGGCGTCGCATTGTTCGGCAGGCGGGTCTGCCAGTTCTTGGCGATGAGGCCTTTCGCGGCGATCGCATCGATGTCGTAGGCGAGCGCCAGCGTCACCACGTCGGCCTCCAGGCCGTCGATGACCGATCGCGACTGGGCGCCCGAACCGGCATGGGACTGGTTGATGGTGACGTTGTCGCCGCCATGGGTCTTCTTCCAGTCGGCGATGAAGGCGGCGTTGACCTGCTTGTACAGCTCGCGGGTCGGGTCGTAGCTGACATTGAGCAGGGTGATATCGGCGGCTTGCGCGGTGCCGCTCACGAAAATGGCGGCCGCGGTGAGGGCGGCAAAGAGGCGTTTCATTAGGGGGAACTCCCTTTCCATGGGGAAACGATTTAGAGCGACAATTGGGTGCGCAGCGACACGGCATCGAGCCTGGCATCCAGGCCGCCGCCGGCATTGTTCAGGCGCGACACGTCGGTGTGCTGGAAATCGAGCACAAGACGGATGGCGTTGTTCGGATACCAGTTGAGGCCGACCGTCCAGATGCGCTGGTCGCCGCCGCGGATGCCGCTGGCGGCCTTCGCCGAGCCAGGGGCGCCGGCGTCGTAATCGAGGTTGAGGTCGCTGTAGCGCGCCGCGACTTCCCAGGCACCGATGCCCGGCTTGTCGAACCGGAACGCGTCGGTCGGCTTGGGAACGGTGTAGCTGCCGGTGGCGGGGTTGTAGGTCTTGGACTCGCCGGTCAGGACCCAGCTTGCCTGGACGTACCAGCCGTCGAAGGACGGATCGAGCAGCGGGCCGGTGCGGCGATCGACCTGGTAGTTGAAATAGCCGCCCTGGGCATAAAGGCTGTGCCAGTTGCCGGTCGCCTCGATGCCCCATTCCAGCAGGTCGCTGGCGTCCAGCGTGCCGGTGTCGATCAGGCGGAGGCTTTCGCTATCGACGTTCAGTTCCGGACGTTCGCGCAGGCGGATCGCGGTCGGCGAATTGGCGCCGGCCGCCGTGTCGGCGGGCTTGAAGACGTAGGTGGAGTCCGCGCCGACGGCGAAATTCACGTCCGGCGCGAGGATGAAGCGATAGGCGGCGCGATCGACGATCGCCTCCTGCTGGTCGAACACCGCGGCATCGCCGACGAGGCCGCCGGTATAAGCGACCGAGACGAAGTAGTTGTCGTCATAGGCGAAGATCGCGGCGCTCTTGCGCCCGTCGGAGCCGGCAATGCCGCGCGCCAGGTCGGTCGGCTGCGCCCGTTCGAGGAACAGCAGGTCCGCCGCCGAGGTCGTGTCGTCGAAGCTTTCGGGCGGCGGGAAGGCGCCGGCCTTGATGTGCACGGGCCCAAGTCCGTTGTACTGGATGAAGGCGGAGCTGATGGTCGAGGCTTCGATGCCCGAACCGCCGAAATCGTAGATGAACTGGTACGACCAGTCCTTGAACACGGTGCCTTCGACGCCGATGCGGGCGCGGCGGAAATCGGTGCCGCTGGAGAAATCGGTGCCCGCGGGCGCCTTGCCCTGGGCGTAATAGGCCGTGTCGAACTGGACCAGCGAGCGGATCGCGAGGCTGAATTCGCCGTCCGCGGTCGCAAAGGTCGGCCGGCCATTGGCCAGCTTGACCGTCGGGAGCGAGCCGATCTGGCGATTGACGTCGCCGTACTGGTCGCTCTGGCTGCGCTTCAGGTCGCCGAGCTGGGTGTTGACGTCGTCGAGCTCCTGCTCCAGCGCCCGGAGCCGGCTGTCGGTGTCGTTCGGCTGCGGGGCAGCGGCGTGGGCCGCGCCTGCGAGGGCCAGGCTGGCGGTGCCGGCGAGAAGCAGGCCGGCCAGCGCGCGAAGTCGAAGATGCATTGTCCAATCCCCAATTGATCGGGCGCCTTGCGCGCCGCGTCGAGGCCGGGACAATTCCCCTTAAATACGACCAAGTCAATAGAGATTATGAAGTATATATACAGCATCCGGAGTGGACAATTCCGCCGCGGCCGAAACCGCGACGCCAAGAGGCTTGAAAGACAAAAGGTGCTTACGCCCAGCCGGCCTTGCGCGCGATCGCCGCGGCCTGCGCCAGCGTGCGCGATTCCAACACCTCCGCCGTCGCGTCGCGCGCCGCGAGCAGCACCTTGCGGATGGCGCAGGTGGCTTCGTCCACGCAATCCTCGCATTTGTGATAGGCGGTCACCGATACGCAGGGCGCCAGCGCCAGCGGGCCGTCGATGGTGCGGATCACGTCGGCGAAGCTGATGTCCTTCGGCGCCTTGCCGATCAGATAGCCGCCGGAGCGGCCGCGCTGGCTGCGCACGATGCCGCGCTTTTTCAAGTCGAGCAGGATCTGTTCGAGGAATTTCCGCGGCACCCGGGCCTGGCCGGCAATGTCGGCGATCTGCAGCGGCTCGCCGTCGCCATGCTCGGCCAGGACGATCAGGGCATGCAGGGCGTAGCGGGCTTTTTGGGAGAGCAGGGCGGTAACTCGACTGAATCGCTGGACTCTATCGAGACCACCGGGTCAGGCGCAACAGCCCGATGGGCGCCTTTGCCGTTGCCTCGCATCGGGACCCGTCGCTAGGCTCGGGTTCTGCTTCGCGCCGAGGTCAGGCCATGCTCGTCCATCCCACCGGCAAATTCGACAACCGTGCCCGCGAATACGGTCACATCGAGGCCCGGCCGCTGGCGGCGGCGATGGGCGCGGAAATCCGCGGCGTCGATCTGGCCGCCATCACGGATGCGCAATTCGCGGAGGTCCGCGACGCCCTTTTCCGGCACAAGATGATCTATTTTCGCGACCAGACGATCAGCCATGCCGACCAGGAGGCGTTCAGCCTGCGCTTCGGCCCCTTCGCGGAAGACGCCTATACCAAAGGCGTGCCCGGCCACGTCAACGTCCAGCCGGTGATCAAGGAGGCCGACAGCCGGACGGGCATGGTGTTCGGCTCGGGCTGGCACACCGATTCGCCGTTCCTGGCCAACCCGCCGGCGATCAGCATCCTTTACGGCGTCGATATCCCGCCCTATGGCGGCGACACGATCTGGGCCAGTTCGGTGCTCGCCTATGCGATGCTGAGCGAGACGATGCAGCGCATGCTTGCGCCGCTCAAGGTCCACATGTCGATGCTTTGGGTCCTGCAATCGGCGCAGGCCTATGGCGCCCTGGACGACACGGTCGTCGGCCGGCTGGCCGCGACCAGGGACCAGGCGGCATTGCCGCAAGACGTCGCGCGCAAGGTCAAGGGCGCGCTGCACCCCCTGGTGCGAACCCATCCCGTGTCGGGCGAGAAATCGCTCTATTTCGACGGCTCCTACGCCGTGGGGATCGACGGACTGACCGAGCCGGAATCCGAGGCGCTGCTGAAATTCCTGGCGGCGCACATGACGCAGCCGGCCTTCACCTGCCGCCTGCGCTGGGAGCCGAAAACCCTGGCGCTGTGGGACAACCGCATCTGCATCCACCAGGCCTTCAACGACTATGACGGCTTTCGCCGCGAGATGTTTCGCACGACGGTGGCCGGCGAGGCGCCGCGCTAGGTCGCTGCTTTACAGCCGCGGGGTGAATCAGATTTGGATTTCCGGGCAGTCCGCGCGCCGGAGCCGTGCCCGCATGAAGACCTATCTTGCCCGCACCTGGGTCAGCCCCAAGCTCGTGCCGGGCGAATCGAAGATTCATTATGACGGCGTCCTGGCCGCCGCGCCGATCAAGCGCGGCGAGAAGCTGATGGAATTCGGCGGCGAGCGCATAACGCGCGCCCAGGCCGACGACGGACCCTATCGCGTCCGCTCGATCTGGGCGGTCGCGGCGGATGCCTATCTCGCGCTGCCGCAAACCGACACCGACGCCAGTCTCGACGAGAACCTCAACCATTCCTGCGACGCCAATGCCTGGCTGGTCGGCGATGTTCTGCTCGTTGCCCGGCGCGACATTGCCGAAGGCGAGGAGATCACGCTCGATCAGGGCACCTGGAACTACGACGAGACCGAATACACGGTGGACGCCGAGGATTGCACCTGCGGCGCGCCGACCTGCCGGGTGCGGCTGACCGAGAGCGACTGGAAGCTTGCCGCCGTCCAGAAGCGCTACAAGGGGCACTTCCATCCGATCGTGCAGGCGATGATCGACGCCGGCCGCGCCGCGGTTCCGCGGCGCAAGAAGGCCGCCTGAGGGCGCTTTGAACCGGCGCCCGTCCGTGGCAAATTCGGCGCAACGATAAAAAAGGGAGGATTTCATGAGGCGCCTTGGCCGGATCGCTGCGGCGGTCCTTCTTGCCGGATCATCGACAGCCGCGCTGGCGGCGCATGGCAAGGCCGGTCTGTGGTCGACCACCACGACCATGACGATGAGCGGCATGGAGGGCATGAAGATGCCGCCGCAGACGCATGCGGGGACCTTTTGCATGACGCAACAGGCGGTCAATGCGGACGCGCCGCCCAAACCGGAAAGCCCTTCCTGCCAGGTGCAGAATGTCCGCCACGCCGGCAACACGGTCTCGGCGGACATGGTGTGCCACGGCCAGATGGAAGCCACCGGCCATTTCAGCACGACCTATGACAGCGACACGCATTATCGCGCGCAGATGTCGATGGCGATGCAGGGCATGACGATGAACAACGCGATCGAAGGCAAATGGCTGAAGGCCGATTGTGCCGGGGCGACGCCTTGAGGTGAGCATCGAAGCGGGCGCTGCCGGTCTTGCCGGACTGCTGGCCGCGGCGCGGCGCGCGGTGGTGTTCACCGGCGCGGGCATCTCGACCGAATCGGGCATTCCCGATTTTCGCTCGCCGGGCGGCATCTGGACCAAGATGATGCCGATCGATTTCTCCGAATTCGTCGCCTCGGCCGAGGCGCGGCGCGAAAGCTGGCGCCGCCGCTTCGAGATGGAGGAGACCTGGAACGCGGTGCGCCCCAATCGGGGCCATCTGGCGGTCGCCGAACTGGTGCGGCGCGGCAAGGTCACCCATGTCGTCACGCAGAATATCGACAACCTGCACCAGGATTCCGGCGTGCCGCCGGATCGGGTCGTCGAGCTTCACGGCAACACGCGCTATGCCAAATGCCTTGCATGCGGCGCCCGGATGGAGATCGCCGACATCCGCGCCCATTTCGACGCGTTCGGCGAGCCGCCAGGCTGCACCTTCTGCGGCGGCATCGTGAAGACCGCGACGATCTCCTTCGGCCAGGCCATGCCGGAAGCCGAAATGGATCTGGCGCGCCGCGCGACGCTCGCCTGCGACCTGATGCTGGTCCTCGGCTCGTCATTGGTGGTCTATCCCGCGGCCGGCTTTCCGCTGCTCGCCAAGCGCGCCGGCGCCAAACTCGCGATCGTCAACCGCGAGGAGACCGAGCAGGATCCCTATGCCGATCTGGTGCTGCACGGCGAGATCGGGCCGACCATGGCGGCAACGCTGGAATTTCTCGGTCCGGCCTGACCGGCCATGGGGCAAAACCGTCGGAAAGGTAAGGCTTTTTGCCGCCATTAACGCCTTCAAAGGGCGTAGACGCTGGCGTGCTTGGGGCTAGTATGCCCCCGAATCGAACCGCCCTATCAGGAGCATCGCCTTGCTGCGCCTCGACGAAGAAGACGACGAAAAGAACGACAAGAAGGCTCCCGAGCCGCAATCGACCCCGGTGATGAACGCGCTGTTCAAGGCGCGCACCGTGCTGATCTTCGGCGAGGTCGACATGAAGATGGCCGAGCGCGTCACCGCCCAGCTGCTGGCCTATGCGGCGGAAGGCGACGGCGACATCCGCGTCATCGTCAATTCGCCCGGCGGCCATGTCGAATCCGGCGACACCATCCACGACATGATCCGCTTCGTGGGGCCGCGGGTGAAGATGATCGGCACCGGCTGGGTCGCGAGCGCCGGCGCGCACATCTTCCTCGGCGCCAAGAAGGAGAATCGCGTCTGCCTTCCCTTCACGCGCTTCCTGCTGCACCAGCCGCTGGGCGGCGTGCGCGGCCAGGCGACCGACATCGAGATCGAGGCCGAAGAGATCATCAAGATGCGCGAGCGCCTGATCCGCGAGATCGCAACGGAGACGGGCCAGACCTATGAAAAGGTGGTCAAGGACACCGAGCGCAATTTCTGGATCGGCGCCGAAGACGCGGTGACATACGGCCTGGTCCATCGCGTGGTCAGCCGCGCGAGCGAGGTGTGAGCAGCGGCGCGCCGTGGTGGCGGGGCGCCGTCGTCTATCAGGTCTATATCCGCAGCTTCTGCGATAGTAACGGAGACGGGCAGGGCGATTTCGCCGGGCTCGTCTCCAAGCTGGACTACATCGCCCGGCTCGGCGTCGATGCGGTCTGGCTGTCGCCGGTCCATCCCTCGCCCAATTGCGACTGGGGCTATGACGTCTCCGATTTCGAAGGCGTCCATCCCGATTACGGAACGCTGGCCGATTTCGAGGCCTTGCTGGACGCGGCCCATGCCCGCGGCCTGAAGATCATCCTCGACGAGGTACTCTGTCACACCTCCGACGAGCACGCCTGGTTCCGCGACAGCCTCGACGCATCCCACCCCAAGCGCGACTGGTATGTCTGGGCCGATCCGAAGGACGACGGCACGGTGCCGAACAACTGGCTCGCGGTGTTCGGCGGTCCGGGCTGGGCCTACCGGCCGGAACGGCGCCAGTACTACCACCACAAATTCCTGCGCCAGCAGCCCAAGCTCAACTGGACCGACCCGCAGGCCAAGCGCGCCGCGCTGGATGTGCTGGAGCTTTGGCTGCGGCGCGGCGTCGATGGCTTTCGCCTCGACGTCGCCAATGCCTATCTCCACGACCGGGGGCTGGCCGACAATCCGGCGATCCCGGCCGCCGAACGCGGCGCGCTCGAATGGGCGCATGCCGCGAACATGCAGCGGCATCTGCACGATTCCAATTTGTTCGAGAACCGGGCCGAGCTGGGCGACATCCGCCGCACGGTGGACCGGTTCGACGACCGCTTCGTGTTCGGCGAGTTCTCCGAAGAGTTCGAGCGCGCGGGTGCCTATCTGGCGCCGGACGAAGGCCTGCATGCCGGCTACACCTTCGGCCTTCTGGTCGCGAGCCGGCTGTCGCCGGCCTATTTCCGGCGCTATTTCGAGGATCTCGCGCGCCATCCCGGCCACTGGCCCTGCATCTCGCTCTCCAACCACGACGTCATCCGCACGGTGACGCGGTTCGGCGGCGCCAAGGAGGGCGACCCGGCGCTCGCCAAGCTGCTTTTCGCGCTGCTCTGCTCGCTGCGCGGCACCACGCTGATCTACCAGGGCGAGGAACTGGGCCTGCCGGAGGTGGAACTGCGGCGCGACCAGCTCAAGGATCCGGTCGGCGATCTCTACTATCCGATCGCCAAGGGCCGCGACGGCTGCCGCACGCCGATGCCGTGGGATTCCCAGGCGCCGAATCTGGGCTTCACGACCGGCACGCCCTGGCTGCCGCTCGGCCCGGAACACTGCGCCCTGGCCGTGTCGGAACAGGAGGGCAACGCCGATTCGCCGCTGGAATTCGCGCGTCATTTCCTCGCCGGCCGCCGCGCCAGCCCGGCGCTGCGCCTGGGCGATCTCGCCTTTCTCGATGCGGACAAGCCGGTGCTCGCCTTCGTCCGCGCGCATGGCGGCGAGCGCGTGCTCTGCGTCTTCAATCTCGGACGCGACGATGCGACCTTCGTCCATCCCCTGGTGGCGCAGGGCAGGGTGCTCGGGCTCGGCTGCGGCAATTCGATGGACGCGGGCGAGGCGCTTCACCTCGGTCCGTTAGCCTGCCGGTTCGCGGTCCTCTAACGCCGCCAGCAGCGCCTCGATCGGCAATAGAACGCATTTGTGGCGGTTGCGATGGTCGGCCACGCCGTCGAACACGGCGAAGACATCGAACGGCGCATCGGGCGCCTCGCCGCCATCCAGCATGGCAGCCACGGCCCCGCGCAGGCGCGCGACGTCGTCGCGGGTCATGCCGGCCGCCTCCGCGCCCAGAATGGCGGCGGAGGCCTGGGTGAGGACGCAGGCAAAGGTGTGGTGCGCCACCGCCAGGATGCGCCCGTCCTCCAGCGCGACGTCCACGACCACCTTGTCGCCGCAGGCCGGATTGTGCGCCGTCCCGGTGCTGCAGGGCACCGCCAGCCGGCCCGAACCGGTCGCATCGGCCGCCAGCCGCAGCAGCTCCTTCTTGTATAGCGGATCGCTCATGGGGCGTTCTGGACCTCTCGGGCCCTGCGATAGGCCTGCAAAGCGGCGGGCGTGTCGATATCGACCAGCGGGCCGTCGTCGCCGGCCTCGACCTCGCAGACCAGCTCCTCATAGGGGCCGAGCAGTTGACGGGCGCCAACATCGCCCTCGATCGCCAGGATTTCCGGGAAAAACCGTCGCGCCCACAGGACCGGATTGCCTCGCTTGCCGCGCCAGGTGGCGATGCAGATCGCCCGGTCCTCGGCGGGATCGAAGGCGGCGATCAGCCTGTCGATCAGCCCGGAATCGACGCCGGGCATGTCGCCCAGAAGCACGACCGCGCCGTCGCAATCGTCGGGCAATGACCTGAGGCCACACTTGAGGGACGTGCTCAAACCTTTTGAAAAATCGTGATTTTCCACAAAGAACGGAGCGAGCGGCGCCACCGCGCGGCGCACCGCCTCGCCGGCGTTTCCCGTCACCACGACGACCGCTCCGGCGCCGCTGCCCAATGCGGCCTCGACCGCGCGGCGGATCAAGGGCTTGCCGTCCACTTCTGCCACCAGCTTGTTGCTGCCCATGCGCGACGACAGGCCCGCCGCGAGGACGATCGCGGCGATCTTCGGCAGGCGCGGAAGCTCGGCCGGACGCTCGTCGCGGGGCTGGGGCCGGGAGGGGATTTCGGTCAGCAGGCCGCCGACTCCCATCGCCGCCAGATCGCGGCGCCCGGTCGGCAAGCCGGCCAGCACCCGCCAGAGGACGAAGTCGAACCCGTTCAGCTTGGGCGAGCGGGCGCAGCTCGGCAGGCCGATCACGGTGCGCCCGCCCAGCCGGCCGAGCAGCAGAAGATTGCCGGGATCGACCGGCATCCCGAAATGGGCGACCTCGCCCCCGGCCGCCGCGATGGCGGCGGGGATGATGTCGCGCCGGTCGGTGATCGCACTGGCGCCGAAGACCAGGATCGGGTCGGCATCCGTCGCGGCCGCTTCGGCGAGCGCCGCCGCCAGCGCTTCGGCGTCGTGGACGACGCGGCGCTCCAGGACGAGCCGCGAACCGAGCGCCCGCAGGCGCTCTTCGATCGCGGCGCGGTTTTTGTCGAGCAGCGCCGGCTTGGTGTCGCGCAGGGCGGTCGAGATCAGGGCCGCGCCGTGCGGCGCGAAAGCGGCGATCGCTATCGCCGGGGCGCGGTCGCGGAAGACCTGCTCGGCGCGTTCCACCGCGGCGCGCGGCGCGGCAAAGGGAATGATCTTGATCGTCGCCACCATCTGGCCTTTGGCGACCTTGGCGAAACGGGGCAGGGTGGCGACCGTGATCGCTTCGTCGATGGCATTGACCGCATCGATGGTCGCGGCATCGATCCGCACCAGCCCTTCGGCCTCGGCATAGAGGTTCACGCGGCCGGTGAAGGCCGCTCCGATCCGCACCGCCGGACCGGCCGCCGGCGCCGCCACCCGCGCCGCCGCCTCGTCTTCGCCGATGTCGCCATCTTCGAGCCGCGCGGCCGCCACCGCGGCG
>DASWOE010000311.1:0-12578 GCA_036398875.1 Rhizomicrobium sp. | reverse complement strand
GCGGCGCGGCGCGGCGCCGACGGCCTGCATTTGCCGCAGGCGCGGGCGCGCGAGGCCGCGCAATGGCGCGCGCGCCATCCGCATTGGCTGATCAGCGCGGCCATGCATGGCGCTCCCTTGGTGCCCCGGCATCTCGATTTCGTCTTCCTCTCTCCGGTCTTTCCGACCCGGTCTCATCCGGATCGCGCCGCGCTGGGCGCCGTCCGCGCCAATGCGCTGGCGCGGACGGCGCGCGTTCCGGTCTATGCGCTGGGCGGGATCGATGCGGGGAATGCGCGGCTGCTCAACGGCTTCGTCGGCATAGCGGCCATCGGTGCGTTGGCGTTGTGAGGATCGGGCTGCAGCGCGCCCCCGCGCGTGCGAAGCACGCCGGCGGGCGAGGTGCCCGCAGCACCGTCAGGTGCGAAGGGCGGAGGGGCCGATGAAGGGGGGTCAGATATTGATCACCGCGTGCAGGAACACCGCGTCCATCTCGATCTTCGGCATGCCGTTGTAGAAGGCGCCGGTGCCGCGCGCATAATAGAGCTTCTGCCAGCCGCCGCTGAGCTGCAGGTTCGAGTTCACCGCATAGCCGGCATCGACCGTATAGGCATGCACGCCCAGGGTCGGCAGGCCGAGGGCGCCGTCCGCCGTGCCATGGCCGAACTCCGCCCCGGCCGACCACGCGCCATAGCTCAGCACGCTGCTCAGATGCAGGCTCTGCGTCGCGCCCTGCGTGAGCGCCCGGTTGATGTCGAAGGCATAGGTGTCGGTCCGCCGATAGGCGCCGCCGACCGACAATTTCACGTCGTCGTCGATGTCCCAATCGGCCTGCGTCCCCACCGCCCAATCGGTGAGGCCGGCATGGCCCGGCGTCTTGCGGTCGCCATGGCCGACCGTCAGCCCGGCATAGGCGCTGAGCGTCACCGGCCCGAAACTGTCGGAATAGTTCAGCGCGCCTTCCCACAGGCTCTTCTGCCGGTTGGCGACATTGGGGCCGTTGTTGAGGAAGGGCACGACATCCTTGCCCTCCGACGGCGTGTAGGAGAGGCCGATCTGCACGCCGAACAGCCTGGGCGTGTAATAGGAAAGCTTGGCGTAGTTGAGCGAGGATTCGACCGCGCTGTTCAGGGTGAAGATGCTTACGAAAGCCTGCCCTGTGGAGGGGTCGCGGAAGAAGGTCGCATTGGGATTGTCGATCGTGACTTCCGGGTTGACGCTGGGGCCGACGACGGCGAGCGCATAGGCCGCCCCGTCGGTCATGCCGATATCGATGCGGCCGAGCCCCGTCTGCACCTGGCCATAGACCTTCTGCACCAGGTCGCTGCCGTAATTATCGCCCGAAAGCTTGTCGTGATAGACCTCGAATGTGCCCTTGAGCGCCAGTGAGAGGCCGCTGTCGTAATCGCGCTCCAGCCGCGCATTGATCGAAGCGGCGCCGGTCAGGTTCGATTCCGGAACATGTCCGGGCTGGTCGGCGGAGAAGACGCTGCCATAGGCCTGCCCGCTCACCGAATAGCTGACGTTTTCGTCGTCGATCGAGCCGGTCCAGGGCGACACGCTCCAATCGTCCCAGGCGGCATGGGCGGGCGCGGCCAGGACCAGCGCCAGCGCCGTCCCGGCAAGCGGGGATATTCTCATGCGAAATCCGATCCCACCTTTGTGCGGTTTTTCCTGCTCATAGCACAGATGCGCCCGCCCGCGCGTCCGTCCTGTGCCTTGCGTTAAGCGCCTGTCGAGACGTTAACAATTTGCCGGCGGCGTCCGGTTGCGTGGCCCGGAAGGGGCATTTATAAGCGCGGGGCTCAAGCGGTCCCCTGGGGACGCGAAAACGCCGTGCAGGCGTCCAAACACGAAAGCGGCCCCATGCGTCGTATCCTGACTGTCCTTGCCGTCGCCTTGGCCCTGGCCGGCTGCGGTTCGGACAACACCATGCCCGACAGCGCGGGCGCGACGGCGATCTCGGCCGGCAATGGCGCCCGTACCCTGGGCGTGAATTCCTATCTGTGGCATGCGACGCTGGATACGCTGTCCTTCATTCCGCTCGCCTCGGCCGATCCGTTCGGCGGCGTGGTCATCACCGATTGGTACTCCGCGCCGCAGGTTCCCAATGAGCGCATGAAGGTCACGGTCTACATTCTGGACCGCAAGCTGCGCGCCGACGGGCTCAAGGTTGCGGTGTTCCGCCAGACCAAGGCGGCCGATGGCTGGGCCGACGCCACCGTCGCCGGCGAGACCGCGACCAGGCTCGAAGACGCCATCCTGACCCGCGCCCGCGAGCTTCGACTTGCCAGCGAAGGCAATAACTAATTACGCGCAAATCGCTGTAGCCTGATCCGTGCCGGAGGCCTCAGCGCCACCCCGATCCGGCGCCGATGAAGGTTACCCAGCATGGCGCGCTACAACGCCAAGGAATCCGAACAGCGATGGCAGGCGGCGTGGAATGCGCGCCAGGCCTTCCTCACGCCCACCGATTCCACGAAACCCAAAGCCTATGTGCTGGAGATGTTCCCCTATCCGTCGGGGCGCATCCATATGGGCCATGTGCGCAACTACACGATGGGCGACGTCATCGCGCGCTTCCGCCGGGCGCAAGGCTTCAACGTGCTGCATCCGATGGGCTGGGACGCCTTCGGCCTGCCGGCGGAGAACGCGGCGCGCGACGGCGGCGTCGATCCGCGCGCCTGGACCTATGCCAATATCGACGCGATGCGGACGGAGCTGAAAGCACTGGGCCTGGCCATCGACTGGACGCGCGAATTCGCCACCTGCGATCCGGACTATTACAAGCATCAGCAGAAGCTGTTCCTCGAATTCTACAACGGCGACCTGGTCTATCGCCACGAGGCGGACGTGAACTGGGACCCGGTCGATCTGACGGTGCTGGCCAATGAGCAGGTGATCGACGGCCGCGGCTGGCGCTCCGGCGCGCTGGTCGAGCGGCGCAAGCTCAGCCAGTGGTTCTTCCGCATCACGCGCTATTCGGAAGAGTTGCTGCGCGCTCTCGACGGCCTCGACAGATGGCCGGACAAGGTCCGCCTGATGCAGAAGAACTGGATCGGCCGCTCCGAAGGGCTGCGCTTTTCCTTCCAGCTGTCGAACGGCGAGGCGCTGGACGTGTTCTCGACGCGGCCCGATACGCTGTTCGGCGCCAGCTTCGTCGCGCTCTCGCCGGATCATCCGCTGACGGAGGAATTGGCGGGGGCCGATCCGAAGCTGGTCGATTTCATCGCGCAATGCCGCCGCACCGGCACCGCGGAAGCCGCGATCGAGACGGCGGAGAAGCTCGGCTACGACACCGGCCTGACCGCGGCGCATCCCTTCGATCCCGGCTGGAAGCTGCCGGTCCTGGTGGCCAATTTCGTGCTGATGGGCTACGGCACCGGGGCGATCTTCGGCTGCCCGGCGCACGACCAGCGCGACCTCGACTTCGCGCGGAAATACAAGCTGCCGGTGCTGCCCGTGGTGGTGCCCGAAGGCGCCGATCCGAAGGAATTCGCGCTCGCCGACGCGGCCTATGTCGGCCCCGGCCGCCTCGCCAATTCGCGCTTTCTCGACGGCATGGATGTCGAAAGCGCCAAGACCGAGGTCGCCGCGCGCCTCGAAGCGCGCGGCATCGCCAAGCGCACGGTGAACTATCGCCTGCGCGACTGGCTGGCGTCGCGCCAGCGCGCCTGGGGCTGTCCCATCCCCATGATCCACTGCGCCACATGCGGCGCGGTGCCGGTGCCCGAATCGGATCTGCCGATCAAGCTGCCGGACGATCTGGATTTCTCGGTCAAGGGCAGCCCCCTGGACGCCCATCCGACCTTCAAGCACGCGAATTGTCCCGCCTGCGGCGGCAACGCGCTTCGCGACACCGACACGCTCGATACCTTCGTCGATTCGGCCTGGTATTTCGCACGTTTCGCCGATCCCTTCACCGCCGATCCGGTGAATCGCGAGGCGGTGAATTACTGGCTGCCGGTGGACCAGTATATCGGCGGCATCGAGCATGCGATCCTGCATCTTCTCTATGCGCGCTTCTTCACCCGCGGCATGCATGCCACCGGATGGACCAGGATCGACGAGCCCTTCGCCAGCCTGTTCACGCAAGGCATGGTCTGTCACGAAACCTATTCCGTCGCCGACGACAGCGCGACCGGATCGCATTACGTCGAGCCCGTCGATGTCGAGAAGCGCGGCGACGGAACGTTTCTGAAGGGCACCGATGTCGCGGTGACGGTCGGGCCCTCGGAGAAGATGTCGAAGTCCAAGAAGAACGTCGTCGCGCCGATGGGCATGATCGACTCCTACGGTGCCGACGCGATCCGCTGGTTCATGCTGTCGGACTCCCCGCCGGAACGCGATACCGACTGGTCGGAGACCGGTGCCGAAGGCTGCTGGCGCTTCGTCCAGCGCATCCACCGCCTGGTGGTGGAGGCCGAGGGACTGCCGCTGCCGGGCGCCGCCATCGGCGAGGTTTCCGGCGCGGCGCTGGCGCTGCGCCAGGCGGCGCATCGCGCCATCGCGGCGGTGACGGAGGATCTGGGAAATCTGCGCTTCAATCGCGCCGTGGCGCAGATCTACACGCTGGCCAATGCGATCCAGGCCCATCCGGCCGCCGACGGCGCGGTGCGGCGCGAGGCGCTGGAGACCGTCGTCAAGCTGATCGGCCCGATGATGCCGCATCTGGCGGAGAGCTGCTGGGAAGCGCTCGGCCATACGGTGCTGCTGGTCGATACGCCGTGGCCGTCCTTCATCGAAGCGCTGACCAAGGCCGACAGCGTGACCATCGCGGTGCAGGTCAACGGCAAGCGCCGGGACGAGATCATCGCGGCGGTGAACGCGCCCGAAGCGCAGCTGCGCGAAGCGGCGCTCGCGACCGACGGGGTGCGGCGCGCCTTGGACGGGAAGGCGCCCAAGAAGGTGATCGTCGTGCCCAACCGCATCGTGAATATCGTGGCATGAGGCGGCTGCTTTCCGTCATCGCCGTGTCGCTGCTGGCCGCCGCCTGCGGCTTTCATCCGCTCTATGGCGGCATGAATGCCGACATGCAGGCCCGCCTCTCGACCATCTATGTCGAGCCGGTGGAGGATCGCATCGGCTATGAGCTGCGCAACCGGATGATCGATCTGCTCGACGGCCCGGGCACGCCGGGCGGCGCCGCCTATCGCCTCAAGCTCGCGCTCACCCAGACGACGCAGGGCGTCGCGCTGCAGACCGACACCACGATCACCCGCTACAACGACACGCTGAAGGTCACCTATACGCTCACCGACGCGAACGGAAAGATCGTGACCCAGGGCCTCGAGACCGGCCTGTCGTCCTACAACGTGCTGCCCTCGGGGCCGCTGCCGTCGGGCATCGGCCAGCGCTCCAACGCCAATTACGGCACCCTGGCCGCGCAGCAGGACGCCGACAAGCGCGCCGCCGAGGACATCGCCGAACGCATCCGCCTCGACCTCAACGTGTTCTTCGCCAAGAAATGACCGAGCTCAAAGGCGCCGCGATCGATCGCACCCTCGCCCATCTCCCGAAGGAGACCGTGGCGGCGCTGATCTTCGGGCCCGACCAGGGCCTGGTGCGCGAGCGCGCCGAGGCGCTGATCAGGACCGTGGTGCCCGATCTCAAGGACCCGTTCCTCATCGCCGATCTCGACGATTCGACGCTGGCCTCCGATCCGGCCCGGCTGTTCGACGAGGCGGCGGCGATCTCGATGCTCGGCGGGCGCCGCGTGGTGCGGGTGCGCGGCGCCGGCAACGCTCTCGCCAAGCTGTTCGAGCGCTTCCTGGAGGAGCCGGCGGGCGATGCGCTGGTGGTGGTCGAGGGCGGCGATCTGGCGCGCGGCACGGGGCTGCGCAAGCTGTTCGAGGCTGCCGACAATGCCGTCGCCGTTGCCTGCTACGGCGATACCGCCCGCGATCTGCCCGATGTGATCCGCGATGCCTTGCGCGCCGAGGGTCTTTCCATCGCGCCCGACGCGCTGGCCGATGCCGCGGCGCGCCTCGGCTCCGACCGCGGCGTCACGCGGCGCGAGTTGGAAAAGCTCGCGCTCTACAAGCATGGCGAAAAGCAGGTGAGCCTCGAAGACGTCCGTGCCGTGCTCGGCGACGAGGCCGAAATCCGCGCGGAAGAAGCGCTGGATGCCGCCGGCCAAGGCGATCTCAAAAAGCTCGATCTTGCGCTGGAGCGGCTGTGGGTGTCGGGCACCTCGGCGGTCGCCATCGTCCGCATGGCGCTGTCGCATTTCCAGCGCCTGGCGCTCGCCAGATCCGAGATGGAAAAGGGCGAGACCGCCGACGGCGCGCTGCGCAAGCTGCGGCCGCCGGTCCATTTCATGCGCCAGGCTTCGTTCAAGGCCCAAGCCAGTCAGTGGGACGCGCCGCGTCTTCTCGAAGCCTGCGACCTGCTGCTCGAAACCGAGGCCCTGACCAAGACCACCGCCGTGCCGGCGGAAACCGTCACCGCCCGCGCTCTGTTCAACGTCGCCGCGATGGCGCGGGCACGCCGCTGACCGGGTCCTGCGCCGCGCGGCGGGCGGAACCGGCGGGTCGCGCTCGGCCCTCGCCTGCGCTACGGTACGGCCATGCTCAAAATCCGCATCATCCCCTGCCTCGACGTGAAGGACGGCCGCGTCGTCAAGGGCATCAATTTCGAATCGCTGCGCGACGCCGGCGATCCGGTGGAGCAGGCGATGGTCTATGACGCCGCCGGCGCCGATGAGCTGTGTTTCCTCGACATCACCGCCAGCCACGAGAATCGCGGCACCCTCCTCGATGTCGTGCGCCGCACCGCCGATGTCTGCTTCATGCCGCTCACGGTCGGCGGCGGCGTGCGCACGCTTGAGGACATCCGCGCCCTTCTGCTGGCCGGCGCCGACAAGGTCTCGATCAACACCGAAGCGGTGCGCCGCCCGCAATTCGTGCGCGAGGCGGCGGAGAAGTTCGGCAGCCAGTGCATCGTCGCCGCGATCGATGCCAAGCAGGGCAGCCACAATCACAACGGACCGCCCTTCGAGGTCTTCACCCATGGCGGACGCAAGGCCACCGGCATCGACGCGGTGGCGCATGCGCGCAAGCTCGTCGAATACGGCGCCGGCGAGATCCTGCTGACCTCGATGGACCGCGACGGCACCCGCGCCGGCTACGACCTCCCGCTCACCCGCGCCATCGCCGATGCGGTGCCGGTTCCGGTGATCGCCTCGGGCGGCGTCGGCAGGCTGGAAGATCTCGTCACGGGCGTCCGCGACGGCCATGCCAGCGCGGTGCTGGCCGCCTCGATCTTCCATTTCGGCGAGGTCAGCATCGCGCAGGCCAAGGCGGCGCTGGCGCAAGCCGGATTGCCGGTTCGCCCGTCTTGAGGAAAGATAGCGGCATGGAAGAGCCGCGCGTCGCCATCGTCCGCACCTATCGGCCCGTGCACGGCCACGCCCCGGCGCGCGCGGTGAGCGCAAGGCCGGTGCATTTAAGCCGGCGCATGCGCGTCGATGAGGCGTTCCGCGCCACCGTGCTCGAATGCCTGGCCCAAATCGGCGGCAACGCGCCGGCGATCCGGGCCCGCGATCCGCGCGGCGTGCACCAGGTGCGCGTCGGCCTGCGCCGGCTGCAGATGGCGCTCAAATCCTTCGGCGCGGAGACGGACGAGCTCAAGGCGCTCGGCAAGCGCGGCCGCGCCGTCGCCGGCGCCTTCGGGCCGGCCCGCGAGCTGGACGTGTTCGCGGCGGAATTGCTCGCCCCGGCCGCCAAGAAATATCCCAACAACGAATCCTTCGCCGCCTTCGCGCTGGCGCTGCGCCACGCGCGCGGCGAGGCCTGGGACGACGCCCTGGCGGAGATTCTCAATCCCGATTTCGGCGCCTTCCTGAACGACGTTGCCGCGGCGGCCGAGCAGGCGCCGCCGGGCTCCGGCCGGATCGGCAAGGCCGGTCGCCGCGCGCTCGCCGCGCATTGGAAGAAGGCGAAGAAGCGCGGCAAGCAGGTCCGCAAGGTCTATGACAACCGCACCCACCGCCTGCGCATCGCGCTCAAGAAGCTGCGTTATGCGGCGGAGTTCTTCGCCCCCCTCTATCCCAAACGGAAATTCGCGCCCTACATCAAGGCGCTCAAATCCCTGCTCGACGACATGGGCGAGGCCAATGACGCGCACGGCATCGACGCGACGCTGGCGCATGTCGGCATCGGGCCGGAACTGCGCTTCGCCGCCGGCGCGATCTCCGGCTGGCATGCCAGCCGCGAGAAGGCGCTGGTCGCCAAGGCGATGAAAGGCTGGCGCGAATTCGAGAAGCGCAAGCCGTTCTGGGAGTAGGCCGGCATCACCCGCGTCGCCGCAACGGCACGTTCATCTGCGCCATCCGCAGCGCGCCGTCCGCAGCGGTCTCCAGAACCAGGGCTGCCGACAGGTCCAGCGTCTCCGGCATCGCCGTCGCCATGTTCCAGCCGGTGGCGAGCGCATAGGCACTGCGCAGCACGCCGCGATGGGTGATGGCGATGGCGTCGTCCGGCCTCCGCGCGACGTCGTGCAGGAAGTCGGCCACGCGCGCCAGCAAGGCGCGCGTGCTCTCGCCGCCCTTGGGCGTGAAGTCGATCGCGCTGCCGGCGCGCAGGAAGGCATCGTCGCCGTCGCGCGCCAGAATCTCCTCCCGCGTCAGCCCTTCCCAGTCGCCCCAATGATGCTCGGCCAGCCGTGCGTCGGATGTCGCGTCCGGAAAGCCGAGCAGCGCCGCCGTCTCCCGCGCGCGCGACAGCGGACTGGTGAAGCCACGGACCCGCTCGAAGCCTTGCGGCGGCGCCAGCGCGGCCATCCGGGCGCGGCCTTCTTCCGACAGCGGCGTATCGATGCTGCCCTGAATGCGGCCTTGCGCGTTCCAGGCGGTCGGCCCGTGGCGCAGGAATGCGATGCGCAATTTGTAATCCTCGAAACGTCATGCAGGATACCGGCACAAATATCAGAAAATGGAATCGCATGCGCCGCGTTGTCGATAAGACCAAACCCGAAGACTATCCGCCCAACGTCCAGGCCATCTTCCGGCGCCAGGCACCCTGTTCGGCCTGGCTGAACCAGGAGCTCCTGGAAGTCGATCTCGAGGATGGCTGGGTGAAGATCGGCTACGACCTCGGCGAACCGCATTTCAACCGCTTCGGCGCGCTGCATGGCGGTGCCATCGCCGCGGCGATGGACGACGTGGTCGCGGTCGCCGCCGGCTTTGCCGCGCAATGGGGCGAGATCGCCCCGACGCTGGAGATGAAGGTTTCCTATCTCAACCAGGGCGGCGCCGGCCGCCATGTCGCCGAGGCCAAAGTCGTCAAGCGCGGCCGGACCATCAACTTCCTGGAGGCGAGCCTGGCGCGCCCCGACGGCAAGGTGATCGCCACCGCCAGCGCGACGATCATGATCGCGCCGCTGAAGCGGCCTTAGCGAAGGGCGCGGGCTCGCCGCATCGCTAAACCTCGATCTCGGCGATCACCGGCACGTGGTCGGATGCTTTCTGCCAGCCGCGCATCTTGGTAACGATGCTCTGCGATCTGAGGCCGCCCGTCAGGGCCTTGCTGATCCAGATATGATCGAGCCGCCGGCCGCGATTGCTTTGCTGCCAGTCGGCGGCGCGATAGCTCCACCACGAATAGCTCTTCTCGTCCGGCGGCACGAATGTCCGCGTCACATCGGTCCATTCGAACGCGGCCTTCGCTTCGCCCAGAAGATCGGTCTCGACCGGCGTGTGGCTCACCACGTTCAGAAGCTGCTTGTGACTCCACACATCGTGTTCCAAGGGCGCCACGTTCAGGTCCCCGACCAGGATCGCCGCGGCGCCGCCGCGGTCCTGGCGCCGCGCAAAGTCGCGCTCCAGCGCGCGCAGGAAGTCGAGCTTGTGCGCGAATTTCGGATTGGCGTCGGGATCGGCCACGTCGCCGCCGGCGGGCACGTAGAAATCGTGCAGTTCGATCCCGTTCGCAAGCTGGACGCACATGTGCCGCGCATGGCCCTCGCGGCAGAAGCCCTGCACCTGCGTCTTCTTGAACGGAAGCTTCGAGAGCACGGCGACGCCGTGATAGCCCTTCTGGCCGTTGATCGCCTGATGGACATAGCCGAGCTTGGCGAAGGGCGCGCCGGGAAAGAGGCCGTTCTCGACCTTGGTCTCCTGCAGCGCCACGACGTCCGGCCGGTGCTCTTTCAGGAAGCGCGCCAGCAGCGGCGCCCGAAGACGGACGGAGTTGATGTTCCAGGTGGCGATCTTCACGGAGTCTCGGCGATGCAAGGGGCTGCGACAGGTGACGGTTCGGGAGCCGGAAAACAAGTGGCCCCTGCGGCCGTGGGCCGTTTGTCCCCTCGGCAAGGATCTGGCCGGCGGCTCTAGTGTGACCTATGAAATAGCGGTCTTCCGACCATGATCCAAGCGCATGGCTTCTCGCTGCAACGCACAAATAGTGTTATATTTCAAATAGTTATACAATGTAAACTGTTCTTTGAATGCTGAATAATATTCATTTTGTTTATTGAACTCGGTGATCCGCCTCCTATATCGGTGTTGTCGGCAAGAGCCGGCAACGGATTTCGAAGCGGCGATACGGGGCCAAACCCACGGCGCCATGCAAATAGGAGAGGCAGTCATGACCAACGTCACATCCCACATCCCGGCCCAGCATTCGGCACTTGCCAGCTCGGTCGCCAGCCTGTTCTCGGTCGCCATCCTGGTGATGGCGGGCGTGGTCGCCTTCACGGCGTTCCTCAACGTCTAACACCGTTCGGCAGCTTCGCCGGCGCGCGCTTTCTCCCCCCGAGCAGGCGTTCCGGCAAGCGGCCAGCGGGCCCTCGGCGACACCCCCAACGCGTCGAACAAGCCTCGCTGGCCATATTCCACGCCCGCCCAGGCCACCATCGCGGCGTTGTCCGTGCACAGCCTGGGCGGGGGTATTTTCGTCGCAAAGCCTTCGCGCGACGCCAGCCCCGTAAGCGCAGCGCGGATCGCGCCGTTGGCGGCCACGCCGCCTGCCAGCACCAGCGCCGGTGCGGGCGCATCGGGGAAATCGCTGCGGAAGCGCAGCATCGCCGCCGCCGTGCGGTCGGTGAGGATATCGACGACCGCGGCCTGGAACGACGCGGCGAGCCCTGCGGCATCGACATGTCCCGCATCCGCAATCAGCCGCACCGCCGTCTTCAAGCCCGAGAAGGAGAAATCCGCGCCGGCGCGTCCGCGCATGGGGCGCGGCAGGGCATAGGCCTTCGCATTGCCGCCGGCCGCGAGGCGCTCGATCTGCGGCCCGCCGGGATAGGGCAGGCGCAGCAGCTTGGCCACCTTGTCGAACGCCTCGCCCACCGCATCGTCGATCGTGGTGCCGTAGAGGCGATACCGGCCGACACCCTCCACGCCGAGCAATTGGCAATGTCCGCCGGAGATCAAAAGCAGCAGATAGGGGAATTCGACGCCCTCGCTCATCCGCGCCGTCAGGGCGTGGGCTTCGAGATGGTTGACCGCGACGAGGGGCCTGCCCGCCGCCAGCGCCAGCGCCTTGGCCGTCGTCAGCCCGACCATCACCCCGCCGATCAGCCCAGGTCCGGCCGTCGCCGCCACGGCGTCCAGTTCGGCCAGCGTCACGCCCGCTTTCGCCAGCGCCTCTTCCACAATGCCGTCGATCCGCTCGACATGGGCCCGTGCCGCGATTTCCGGCACCACCCCGCCGAACGGCCTGTGCGCCTCGATCTGGCTGAACACGATGGTGGAGAGAATGCGGCCCGGCCCGGGCGCGCCTCCGCGCACCACCGCCGCGGCGGTTTCGTCGCAGCTCGTCTCGATTCCCAGAACCGTCAGGTCGCGCAAAGTGTTTGGTCTTTGATTAAGCTCGCCGCGGTCTTTAAACCGTCCTGCGCCATGTCGCAAAACCGCACCCTGCGCCTCGGAACCCGCGGCTCGAAGCTGGCCTTGGTGCAGGCGCATCTGGTGCAGCGCCGGCTCGCCGCCGAGGGCGCCGCTTGCGAGATCGTGATCCTCAAGACCTCGGGTGACCGCATCCAGGACAGAAGCCTCGCCGAGGCCGGCGGCAAGGGCCTGTTCGTGAAGGAGCTGGAAGATGCGCTCCTGAAGGACGAGATCGATCTCGCCGTCCATTCGATGAAGGACGTCCCGACGCAAATGCCGCCCGGCCTCGATCTCAGCGCCTTCCTCGAACGCGAGGATCCGAGCGAGGCGTTCCTCTCGCACACGGCCAAAGGGCTCGCCGATCTGCCGAAGGGCGCGCGGCTCGGCACCTCATCGGTGCGCCGCCATGCGCAGGCGCTGCGGGCCCGGCCCGATCTCGACATCGTGCTGCTGCGCGGCAATGTCGATACGCGGCTGAAGAAGCTCGACGACGGCGAGATGGATGCGATCTTCCTCGCCTATGCCGGGCTGAAGCGCCTGGGCCTCGCCGACCGTGCCACCGCGGTGCTCGATCCCAAGGACTGGCTGCCCTCGCTCGGCCAGGGCGTGATCGGCATCGAGATCCGCGAGACCGACACGCTGGCGCGCGAGATCACCGGGCGTCTCAACCATGTGCCGAGCGAGTTGGCGCTGATCTGCGAGCGCGCTTTCCAGGCGGCGCTCGACGGCTCCTGCCGCAGCGCCATCGCCGGCCTTGCGACCGTCG
>DASWOE010000310.1:0-36606 GCA_036398875.1 Rhizomicrobium sp. | reverse complement strand
TTGATAGCAAGGGCGCAGGCCGCCGGGCACGGACTCCAATCAGTGATAAAGACATCGATGGCTTCTTCGCCGATCTCCAGCGGAAAACGAAAGATCGCGCCCTCCGAGATGCGAAACGCATCAGCGTGGTCACGCTGCGTCCGCTTGGGCCAGATCGCATCTGATTTCGTATCGTTGAACACTGTGGCGCTCGCCAGGGAACTGGGACGACACCTGACCTCCCATTCGCCGCTCTGCAGGGGCTGCAGCAACAGCGTATCCAGCTTCGCCAGTTCCCGAAGGGTCTCTGCAGCGTCGCGCACAGGCACAGCACTAATAACCGCGCTTTGCCCTTCCGCTTTCGCCACCCGAGCTAGAAACGCCGCAAGGGCCGCACACCTTGTGTTCGTCCACCCCTCTCCAGCTCCTGCCAGGATAATTTGTCTTGTCGTTGTATCCGTCATGGTCCCTTCCGCTTTGCTGATGCCATGCACAGGCCGCCGCCTTACAGGGCGCCCCTGCCGATCACATACTCATTTCCATCGAACTTGATTCGATAGGTCTTGATCTCCTCTGACCAGACCTTGACGTTGCATTCGAGTTCGTTGACGTCGTTGGCGACCACGCCCTGCTGCTCGAACATAGTCAGCACGCTTTCCGGCGCGATAACCGCTCCGTGATAGCTGGCGTCCAATCGCGCACTACCAGAGATCCAAGCCTCGCCGACCTGGATCTTAATCGAACAGTATCCGGGACCTTTTGCCACTCGACTGAGCGGCAAGGAATCCGGTTGAGCGACCAACTTCATCTGATTGCGGTTCCGAACCGGCCAGCGCCGATCGGCTTCCCGGTCGATGTGCCAGATGTCGTCCACGCTCAGCAACTTCGATACCACGCCCGGAAACGCTTCCTCGAAGTGGACATAGGGCGCGGTCGGTTTCAGCGAAGTCGACGAATAGTCCAACTCGGCTGCCATTCCGTGCGCCTTCGTAATGCGCGTGCCGGGATGATAGGTGACGATATTCGGGCTTACGATGCACAGAAGACCCTCTTGTATCAGCCGTTCGATGCCGGCAATTGTGTGTTCGATGGTCTCCCGGGTCTCGCCGTCGAGGCCGAACAGCACCGACGAGCCGACATCGATCCCGACCTCGTGAACAATAGTCAAAGCTTTCGTAACCTGCTGTTCCCACGAACCATTCTCCCGGTCCTTGTACTTGTCGACGTTGACAATTACCGACTCGGCAAGGCTCTCAATACCGATATAGAGGTAGGTGCAGCCGGCGGCACGCATCGCCTCCAGCACCTCACGCACGCCGGGACGGAGAAGAAGGTTCACGGTGATTTGCGCACCCCACGTCAATTGGAGAAAGCGATCCCGGTCTTCACGCCGAGTGCGGTCAGTGGCATTTGACGGTATCCGGTTCCCTGCCGCCGCCGCGGATACCGTCAAATATACCGTCACGCATACTGCGTAGAGCGGGGTACCGTTGGCGAAGGTGGAGAAGGATATTTAGCGATTTCGTGGGTTTGCCAAGCCCACCGAGAGCTCTGGCGAGGCTTCGGATAGACATTGGTTGGGGGACTAGGATTCGAACCCGGCATATTGGGATTCGAACACACCGGTTTTTATCCGCACTTTTAAGAAGGGTGCCCCGGTGCTCAGATTCAAAAAACTTCTCGGAGGAATCCGAAAAGCTGTTGGCGAGTTCCGTGGATGGCGGGAGACTCAGAAAGCTCGCAGCATCGCTAGCCGTTCAGATGGAACGGTGTTCCTTTTCGCGGCGGGTACTGGTTTGATTTCTGCAATAAGCGTGTTGTCCGTGAAGGAGCTGCTTCCGCAGTACGAAAAGCGCATCAATTTTTGGCCGATAATGCCGTTTAAGATAAGGGTCGCTACGCTCTTGGTCACGGTGGCGCTGCTAGCGTGGTCGGGTATCGGATTTAGTTTTGGCTTGCTCTGCGCATTTTACTCTAAAGAATTCATACGCAGGCTTGAGTCCGGGCCAGACACTAGTTCTCGGTGATCAAAACCAAAAGTGACGGCAGTGCGATGAGCTGCACTGACGCAACGATTTTCCAAGAACTGGCAGGAATTGCACCTTAACGGTGGACGCTTTCCCAACTTAAGTGAAAGCGCGCCAGGTATTTGCGCAACCGGTCGGCGTCATTTTCGGTCTTGCGGCGGGTGCGAGACGCAGCGAACAGAATGCGCCCTGCTTCCGAAAGAGACCGGCTCGCGCGGCAGACGCGGATCGCCTCCACCAATTGGACGCGGTCGAACGGGTCGATTGCGGCCACAGTCTCGGCGTCCAGTAAATCTTCTAGCCCGACATTCGCCGGCGCATCGATGACGCCCGTCCAGAGCCTTTGCAATCGAGCCACTTCAGTCGCAACGCCGGTTACGTCGATGCGACCGGATGGCGACAGTGTTGCCATGCGGGTGACGCTGGCCGCCAGGTCGCGGAAATTGCCGAGCCAGCGGGCCTCCTGCGATGCGGCGAAATTCAGATAGGCCAGCCGTGCCTCCTTGTTGAAGGTGACGCGCTTGCCCTGCTGTTGCGCGAAGCGGTCCAGCTCATAGTCCAGATTGGGCGCGATATCCTCGCGCCGTTCGGCCAAGCCGGGCAGCGAGAAGGTCCACAGGTTCAGACGCGCGAACAGGTCGTCGCGGAAGCGGCCTTGGGCCACCGTGTCGGTTAGGCTGCGATTGGTGCCGGCGATCAGCTGGAAGTCGGATGAGGCCTCCTTGTCCGAACCGACCGGTAGAAAGCGCTTTTCCTCGATGGCGCGCAGGATCATGGCTTGCTCATCAAGTCCCAGCTCGCCCACTTCATCCAGGAACAGCATGCCGGTATGGGCGGTGCGCAGCAGTCCGGCGCGATCCGCCGCGGCACCGGTGAAGGCACCCTTCTTGTGCCCGAACAGCGCCGACATGGCGCCGTCGCCGCGCAGGGTGGCGCAGTTCACTTCGACAAACGGGCCGGCGACCTGGTGTTTCAGCCGCTTGAGTTCATAGATGCGCCGCGCGAGTTGGCTTTTGCCGGCGCCGGTCGGCCCCATCAGCAACAATGGCGCTCGGGAACTGGTGGCGACCTGCTCGATCTCGTCTATCATCCGGTTGAAGGCGGCATTGCGGGTGGCGATGCCTGATTTCAGGACGGATGTGCTTTCCTGCGATGCTGCCGCAAAGCGCGTGGCGATACTGTCATAGCGCGACAGGTCCAGGTCGATGGCACCCCAGCTACCTTGCGCTGCCGATGCCGCGTCACGTGTGGGCTGGGTCTGCAGCAGCCGGCCTGGCAGATAGCGCGCCTCGGTCAGCAGGAACCAGCAGATCTGCGCCACATGGGTGCCGGTGGTGATGTGGATCAGGTAGTCTTCCGCGTCCGGATCGAAGGGATAGGCACGCGCGAAGTCCAGCAGCTTGCCGTAGACCTCTTCAAAGTCCCAAGGGTCATTGAAGTCCAGGATGCGCCGCTCGACTTTCGTCTCGGGTGAGACGGACGCGATGTCGGCGGCGACATATTCGGCTAGCCGTTCGTGCCGGGTGGCATGCAGCAGCACAAACCGGTCAACCCGCAAATCTTCATGCATGCACAGCCCAACCGATGGCCGCCATTTGCTCCAGCGAGTGGGTCCGAACTTGCTGGCATCCAGGGTCGAGCCCAGGAATCCGATCACGGTCACGGGTTTCATGGACTATCTAATAATATAAAAGCATATATTTTATGATAAGAAATCCATGTCGCGAAATTTGGTAACTCGGTCTGCCGCTGAGATATATCTATAGAATACAATATGTTATCGAAAGTCCCGTTTGGCCGCGCCGGTTGGCACGCCTGCTGCAATCACACGCGTGCCGGGTGCGCCCGGTATCAGGTGCGAAACGGGTGGCCGGAATGGGCCGGCCACCCCGGTGCACCCAAGGTGACCAAGATGGCCAACAAGACCCTTTTCGCTTCGGCGATTGCCCGGCTGCTGCCGGCCGCCAACGCATTCAACCGCGAGGCCGCGCCCGCCTACGGCTATGGCCCGGAGGCGTTGCTGGCGCAGCTGGCCGCGACCGGCACCCTGGCTGATAATTTCTATGGCAGCGCGGACGTGCAGCTGTCGCAGGTGCTGGAGGCTGCGCGTGCGGTCACCCCGTATTTCGCCGCCCAGGCCGCGGTCTATGCCCGCCGGTCGGGTGCGATGAAGGACATGCCCGCTTTGCTGGCCGCCTGGCTGACCATGGCCGAGCCTGCCTTGGCGGCGCGCGTCTTCGCGCGCGTGATCGACAACGGCCGGATGCTGCGCAGCTTTGTGCAGGTCATGCGTTCCGGTCAGGTCGGCCGCACTTCGCTGGGTACCGCGCCCAAGCGGCTGGTGCAGCGCTGGTTGGAGAAGGCCAGCATCCGCGACCTGATGGCGGCGGCGACCGGTAGCGACCCCTCGTTGAAGGACATCCTGCGCATGGTACATCCCAAGCCGACTGATCCGGTGCGCCAGGCCTTTTATGCCTGGGTACTTGATCGTCCCTATGATGTGGCTGCTTTGCCGCAAGAGATTGCCGCGTTCGAGGCATGGAAGCGCGACCCTGCGGGACCGCTGCCGTCCGTGCCGTTTGAGTGGCTGACTACCTTCGCGCTGACGCCCGCCCAGTGGGGCGTGCTGGCCAGTCGCATGGGCTGGCAGGCGCTGCGAATGAACCTGAACACCCTGGCGCGCAATGGTGCGTTCACGGTGGATGGAGTTACCGACTTGGTCGTATCCCGGCTGTCGGATGCCGATGCTGTCGCACGCGCCCGCGTGCTGTCGCACGCGCCCGCGTGCTGCCGTATCAGCTGATGATGTCGCTGAATGCGGTGGGCAATGGCGTGCCGCTGAAGGTGCAGGCTGCACTGGAGGGGGCACTGGAGGCTTCACTATCCCAGTTCACGCCGCTGGATGGCAGCATCGTGGTGGCGCCCGACGTGTCGGGCTCCATGGCATCGCCGGTGACCGGGTATCGCAAGGGCGCCTCCTCGAAGGTTCGGTGCATCGACGTGGCCGCCCTTGTGACGGCGGCGCTGCTGCGCGGTAACCGTGCGGCGCGCGTGCTGCCGTTCGAGAACAAAGTAGTGGACGTCGCGCTGGATCCGTATGCCCGGGTTGCGGCCAACGCCCAGGCGCTGGCGGCGATCGGCGGCGGTGGAACCAATGTGTCGGCCCCTCTCGCCCGGCTGAATGCCGAGCGGGCGAAAGCCGACCTGGTGGTCATCGTCTCGGACAACCAGTCCTGGGTCGATGCTCGGCGCGGCGGTGCCACGCAGACGATGCACGAGTGGGATCATCTGACCCGGCGCAACCGCGGGGCGAAGCTGATCTGCATCGACCTGCAGCCTTATGGCACCACCCAAGCGTCCGGGCGGCCGGATATTCTCAATGTCGGAGGGTTCTCTGACGCGGTGTTCGATACGATCGTGCGCTTTGCCCGTGGCGAGACGCGCGACTGGGTCGAAATTGTGAAACAAACGGAGGTTTGAAAGAATAGGGCCGTGGCGAATGCCGGCGGGACTACATCCACCGCAAGGGGGAAACCCCGACGTCCAGTGCAAGAGCACCCGGGAAACCGGGAGATGCGGTTCACAACCGCCCGCAGGAACGGTAGCTCAAAGGGACTTGTCTCGTTACTTTTGTCGCCACGGCCTTTCACGAACACGGCGAATGCCGGTTGGACTACATGGCTGTTAACCACCGTGTCGCGGGTTCGAATCCCGCCAGGCCTTCCAAGGGCCTGTAGCTCAGCGGTAGAGCAGGAAGTCCACCAGATTTTTGTCGCCGTGCCCATATTCACGAACTGCCTCGACCGGCTCATCCGATCGAGGCGGTGACCGGCAAATGCCGGCTGGACTTCACGGTGCAGGGCCTAACGGTCCAGGCGGTTCAAATCCGCCAGTCCAGCCACCGGATTGTTGCCGGAATGCACGATGGCGCGGCGAATGCCGGCAGGACTACATGGTACCCGGGAGGTTCGAACCCTCTACCGGCTTCGGCCGGGCGGGAAATGTCTTGCCACATGTTGTCGTCGCGCCGGAGTGTACTGCAACGAAAGAGAAAGAAAATGACAGAGACAAAGTACGAAGTTCAGCACACCGAGGGCAGCGCGCCCATCAAGATGTGGACACGCGGTGTTCCCGTCGAAGAGAAGGCACGCCAACAATTGGCCCGCGCGGCGTCCATGCCCTTCATCTTCAAGCATGTCGCGGTGATGCCTGACGTGCATGTCGGCATTGGCGCCACGGTGGGATCGGTGATCGCCACCAAGGGCGCGATCATTCCGGCGGCGGTGGGCGTGGATATCGGCTGCGGCATGATGGCGGCACGCACCTCGCTGACCGCTGTCGATCTGCCCGACAATCTGGAAGCCATCCGTTCCGCGATCGAGCGGGCGGTGCCGCATGGCCGCAATGTGGGCCGCAGCAAGCGCGACACCGGCGCCTGGGGTGACCCGCCGGCCGAGATTGTGTCGGCCTGGGCGACCCTGGCCGACCGCTTCAAGGATATCATCGCCAAGCACCCCAAGCTGGAGAAGACCAACAATCTGGTGCATCTCGGCACGCTGGGCACCGGCAATCACTTCATCGAACTGTGTCTCGACACCGAGGCGCGGGTGTGGGTGATGCTGCATTCTGGGTCGCGAGGCGTGGGCAACGCCATCGGCAGCTATTTCATCGAGCTGGCGAAACAGGACATGCGCAAATGGTTCATCAACCTGCCGGATGAGGACCTGGCCTATTTCCCGGAAGGGACCGAGCATTTCGACGATTACGTCGAAGCAGTCGGCTGGGCGCAGGACTTTGCAGCGCTGAACAGGCGACTGATGATGGCCAATGTTATTACTGCCCTGCGGAGCCAGATCGCCAAGCCGTTCGAGGCGGAGATCGAAGCCGTGAACTGCCATCACAACTATGTCCAGCGCGAGCATCATTTCGGTGAGAATGTGCTGGTGACCCGCAAGGGTGCGGTTCGCGCCGCCGCGGGCGCCATGGGCATCATTCCTGGCTCGATGGGGGCGAAGTCTTTCATCGTGCGGGGTTTGGGCAACAAGGAGGCGTTCGAAAGCTGCAGCCATGGTGCGGGGCGAGTGATGTCGCGCACCGAGGCCAAGCGGGTGGTCTCGCTGGCCGATCACATCGCCGACACGGCCGGCGTGGCCTGCCGCAAGGACGAAAGCGTGATCGACGAGAGTCCGCGTGCTTACAAGCCGATCGAGGCTGTGATGGCGGCGCAGAGCGATCTGGTGGAGATCGTGCATACCCTCAAGCAGGTCGTGTGCGTGAAGGGCTAAGGCAATGATCATCATTGACGGATCGGAAGGTGAGGGTGGGGGACAGATCCTGCGCAATGCGCTGGCGCTGTCCCTCATCACTGCCCAGCCCTTCCGCATCCACAATATCCGCGCGGGGCGCGAACGCCCGGGGCTAATGCGCCAGCATGTGACGGCCATCGAGGCCGCGGTGGCGATCGGTGGCGCCGAATGCGACGGCTTAGCTATTGGCGCGTCGGAAATCCTGTTCCGGCCGGGCAAGGTCGTGCCGGGCGACTATCATTTTGCGGTAGGCACTGCCGGCAGCGCCGGCCTGGTGCTGCAGACGGTGCTGCCGCCGCTGATGCTGGCGGAGACTCCGTCGCGTGTGGTGATGGAAGGCGGCACGCATAACCTGCAGGCACCACCCTTCGAATTTCTGGAGCGCTGTTTCTTGCCACTGATTAACCGCATGGGACCGCAAGTATCTGCACAGCTGGTACGACACGGTTTCTATCCTCTGGGCGGCGGCCGCATGGAGATTGATATCGTGCCGGCTCCGCTACGCCGGCTGGAATGCTTGGAACGCGGCGTATTGCGCGCGCAGCGGGTGGTGGCGCTGATCGCTGGATTGCCGGGCGACATCGCACGACGCGAGATCGATGCCGTCCGTAAGCTTCTGGATTGGCCGGATGGTTCTTTCAGCATCGCGGAATTGCCGGAAGATCGCGGTCCCGGCAATGTCCTGCTGCTGGAAGCGGAGTTCGATCAGGTGACGGAAATTGTGGCTGGCTTCGGCAAGCTGGGCACATCCGCGGAATCGCTCGCCAAGACCGCTACGGCGCGGATGGTCGGCTATCTCGCATCACCTGCGTTCGCCGGGCCCTATCTGGCGGACCAGCTTGTCATGCCATTCGCGTTGGCGGGCGGCGGCGCATTCAGCACGGTCAAGCCGTCCAATCACACCCGCAGTGCGGCAGACATCGTTAAAACCTTTCTCGATCGTGTTTGCCGGATCGAGCAGCAACCCGGCGGTACGCACCTGATTTCAATTCGTTGAGCCATATTCCGTTACGCTGGGCGGAAAGTAACGGCTATGCGTCAGAAATTTACTCGTCGCACTATTATTTGTGCGCGATCGTCGGCTCGATAAAGATATTCAATCAGCTGATCGAATGTACATTCACTTTCGGGTCCGTCGAATAGTTGAGTGAGTAACTCCTCCGAGGCTCCCGTACGCGCTGACATTTGGGCGAGAGTCAGATCCTTGTCCGAAAGAAAATTATACAGATGATTAGCGAGCTTCGATTTGGCGTAATAAATTCGGGCTGGAAGCGGAATAACTTTCAGTGGCGATTTCGGCAATTTAGGCATGTCATTCCTCCTAGGTCAGTTTTGGCCGGGCTAGTTGTGAGCTTTCCATAGGTTGTCCATCCGGTTCCGGCCGGGGAAGATGAGGTTGCGAGACTTCACTTTCTCCAGGAGAGGAACCGGATGAACATCCATAAGAATGCCCGGACGACGCCGCGCGGTCGAGAGTGGATCGTGGGCCGATCTGCAAGCGGGCAAACGCCGAAGGGGCCCTCGCGGACGCCGTAGGCGTTTGCCCGCGGACGGTTCGCAAATGGATCGACCGTCATGACCAAGAAGGCGTTGCAGGCTTGGCCGACCGCAGCTCGCGGCCGCACCGGCTGTACCGGCCAACCCCGCAGCCTGTCGTGGAGCGCATCGAGGCGCTGCGCCGCCAGCGGCTGACCGGCAAGGCGATCGCGGCCGAGGTTGGCGTCTCGCCGGCGACCGTAAGCCGGGTTCTCAAGCGGCTGGGCCTGAACAAACTCAAGATGCTGGAGCCGGCTGAGCCGGTGCGGCGCTACGAGCGCGAGCATCCTGGCGAACTCATCCACATCGACATCAAGAAGCTGGGCAAGTTCAATCGCGTAGGCCACCGCATCACCGGCGACCGCCAGCGTGGCCGCACCCGGGGCGCAGGCTGGGAGTTTGTCCATGTCTGCATCGACGATGCTTCGCGTATCGCCTTCAGCAAGGTGATGAAGAACGAGCGCAAGGAATGCGCCGTCGCCTTCCTCAAAGCCGCCGTGGCCTACTACGCCAGTCTGGGCGTGACCGTCGAGCGCGTCATGACGGATAACGGCTCCTGCTATCGTTCCAAAGCCTTCAGGAAAGCTTGCAAGAAGCTGGGCCTTCGACACATCCGCACCAAGCCATATACGCCAAAGACCAACGGCAAGGCTGAGCGCTTCATCCAGACCAGCTTGCGCGAATGGGCTTACGCCAGAGCCTACGACACATCACGACAACGCGCCGCCGAACTGCCCTTCTGGATGCACCGCTATAACTGGCATCGACCTCATGGCAGTATCGGATCCAAGCCGCCCATCAGCCGACTCGGCCTGACCGGGAACAACCTGTTGAGGCTCCACAACTAAGGCACGATCTCCACCTTTTGCATCATGCCCTGGTCCTCATGCGGCAGGATGTGGCAGTGCAGGACGAAGGCGCCCGGGTAGTCCTCATAGCGGCTCTTGACGATCCGGTATTTCAGCGGCGCGCCCTCGCGCACCATCAGCGTGTCCTTCCACACGACCTCGTCGATGCCGTTCGGCCCCTGGCGCACCATCTCGAACGGATTGACGTGAACGTGGAACGGATGGGCCTGGCCTTGCGACGTCTTCGAGACCGTGAGCGTCCATTGCGACGCCGTGTTGAGCTTCAAGGTGCGCGTGCTCCCGTAGGGATAGACGTGCCAATCGACCATGTATTTGTCGGTGCAGTCCGGATCGTTGTCGCCCTTGGGCTTGCAGGGCCGGCACAATCCGGCGCTGTCGCATATCGCGGGCTCGAGCGCGAAGGTCACCTTCTGCGGCGTGCCGGTCAGCTCGTTGCGCGTGATCGGCTTGTAGGGCGCAAGCGGCCTGAGTTCGGCCTCGGTCGGAAGCGGCATGTTGTTCGGCGTCCCCTGCACATCGACCGCGACGACATATTTTGCCTCCGCATCGGGGACGTTGCTTTTCAATGCGCCGGGAAGCGCCAGGAACAGAAGCTTTTTCGCCGCCGGGATCTTGCCGCTCAGCAGGTAATAGCGGCCCGTCTTCAGCGGTGCCTTGAACAGCACGTCGCTTCTATAGCCCGGTTCGAGCTCGATCGGCGTCCGCCACGCATCGATGCGCCCGAGCGCATTGCCGTCGGTGGCGATTTCATAGAGCGGGCCGGCATTCGACTTCATGTAGAGCGATTCATCGACGCCCGCATGGATCATGCGCCAGCGCTGAACCTCGCCCGGCCGCATGGTGACCACCGGCACGAGCTGGCCGTTGACCATGGTGCGGCTGCCGGTCCGCTCCCAATAGTCGTACATGTCGTCCTCGTCCTCGAGCATGCCGTGCTCGTCGTAGGAAATCTGCTGCAGGACGAAGATCTGATCCTTGGCCGCCTTGATCTGGGGCACGTTGTCGAGCCCGCCCTCGATGATGATCGCGCCTTCCATGCTGCTGGACACCTGAATCGCGGTCGAGCCGTGGATATGGGCGTGATACCAGAACGTTCCCGCCGGGTGATCGGACGGGACATGGATTTCATACTGGGCGGTGGTTCCCGGGCAGATCGTCACGAAGATGTTGTCCTGGTGGGTGCCGTTCGGGTTGTTGCCCGGCGAGACGTGCAGGCCGTGGGTGTGGAGATTGGTGACGTTGTAGATCGCGGGCGCGCCCTCCATCGCCATCTCGCTCATGGTGCCGTCATTGTTCTCGCACGGCTCGTCCTTGCCGTCCTTGCCCTTGGGCGTCGGCAGGTTGTTCTTGACCGTGATCTTCATCACGTCGCCGGGCTTGACCTTGAGCGTCGGTCCGATGAGGGAGCCACCATAGGTGCGCAGGGTGAGGCCGCACTCCCCGACTTTCGTCGTCGCCGGATCGGAATAGTGGATGTCCAGCGTGGTGGTGAGAACGCCGTCCTGGGAAACCACCTCGGGCGGATTCTGGAACGGCTTCATGCCGTAGATGTTGTAATCGACCGGCACCGTGCACGGATTGACGGGCGCCGGGTCGGCGGCGTGGGCGGCGAGCGGCACGGCCAGCGCCATGACCGCGACGGCAAGACCAAGAAGATACGGCCTGATTGTGGATGGCCCGCGCATGTGCACTTCCTCCAGCATTTCCAGCAGTTGACCCTTAACACAGGGTGAAATAATGGCGAAGTATTATTCGGTACAGTTCTTCAATAGCCCGCGTTAGAAACACGAATACGCGTCTTCGTACAGTACTCGCGACATCGGCGAGCGAAGCATCATTCGCGCCGGATTGTCCCGGCGTCATGCCACGGTGTCCATCTCCTCCGCGCTGGTCTCGAGTTCGGCGGTCAGGCGCGGTCCGACCCGCATCGTGAATTTGGAGAAATGCTCCATCGTCGGCACGACAAGGCGCACGACATGGATCGGTCCCTCCGGCGGCGTGTAGACGACGCGATAGACCGGCCGGTCGATGACGCGCCGCAGGCAGCGAAGCGTCGCGTCCCATTGCGCGCCGAGCGTGGCGGCGGCGCCCAGCTCGGCAATGTCCCCGAAGCGGATCGCCGGGCTCGCGCCCGAGATTGAATCCATTTGCGCGCGAACGCCGTCTTCCTCCGATCCCGGGCCGTTCCATTGCGGCAGCTCGCGGCCGCCATGCAGCGAGGCGGCGCGGCTTTGCGCGGCCTCGGTGACGGCGCGCATCAGCGCGATGCGGCGGTCGAGATGGCAGCCCCAGCCGCCGTTGAAGAAGCGATGCAGCGACTTTTTCGGGTCGAACAGGAATGTCGCGAAGAACGGTATGCCGTAATCGTTCGGGACGTACCGAACGACAAAGCGCAGCCCATTGCGGGCGGCGGTTTCTATCACATCTTTCGCGTCGGGCGGCAGGCTGTCGTCGGCGACGCGCAGCGAGCCGTTGCGGACGAATTCGATCGACCAGATGTCGCGTTCGATCAGCTCGAAGATCGCGTGCAGGCTGGCTTCCAGAACGGAATTGCCGGCGGCCAGGCCGTTGGTCGAGACGCCATAAAGCGGCGCGCCGACATCCGGATGCCGTATGAAGACCAGTTCGGCCGGCACCCAGCCCTCGGCGCCGGTTTCCACGTCCTCGGCGCGCGCCAGCAGCATGGGCTGGCCGGGATCGTTTCGGCGCTCGGCGATCGGTGCGAATTCGAAGGCCGGATCGGCATCGGCGCTCACGCCGGTCAGATCGCGCGGCGTGCCCCAGCGCGACACCACGGCGTCGTTGTCGGGATGCGCGAAATAATCCTCGATGGCTTCCATATAGGCGCCGACCTCCGATTCGATCGGCGCGACGCCCTTGCCGAAGGAATAGGTCAAAAGGCCGGCACCGGGCCGCTCGCTCATGAAGACCGGAAGGCCCAGGCAGTCCAAAGGCGTGATGTCGCTCACCATCCGGATGCCCGCCTTCGCCGCCAGGGCCTTGGCGTGCGCGAGCGTCTGCTCCGGCGGGACGATGCGATGGCTGGTGTGCAATTTGATCGCGCCGCTCATGCCTTGCGTCACTGCCTCGATGGTTTCACGGGCCGGTCTGCGCGCGCGGCTCACGGCGAATGGTAGACCGGCCGCGATACGGCCGGTCTACGCGTAACCGTTCCGTCCGAAAGTCGGACGGTCGGTATCAGCAATGCGCTCCGGCCGCGTCGGCGCGGGTTTGGAGGAGCTCTCTGAGACGCTTGCTTGCTTTCTTCGACATTCATGTTCTCCCATGTTGAGCCAAGATGCGCACGATTCAACTTCGCGGCGGAGCACCGATCAGATCAATCCGTCAGTGGTCACCTCTTTGGCTGAAGTAAAATCCGTGCCTGTGAAGACCATGTGCAATTTGGAGGGCATGCAGGGGTCAAAGCTCTGAATCGCCCGCACAAGGTCTATTCCGTGAAAATCGCCCGGACCGGTCCAGTTGGATTCGATGATCGGGGTGCTCAGTACCGCCTGCTCGCAGGCGCCCAATTCTCCCCAGGGCGCGCGCGGACCGGCATTGATGCGCGACGGCACCGAAATCTGGTAGTTGGCCAGTTCCGTGCCCGACAGCACCGCCCAATGGGCCAGGAAGCCGCGTCCCGCGCCGCCGAAGCCCACGCCAAAGCGTTGCCCCTCGGTCGGAATTTCGAACGGCGCCGCCATCGCGTGCGCGCCGCGCGCCAGCAGCGCCTTGGCGCGCTCGCAATGCTCCAGCGTCACCATCAGGTTGAAGGCGACCGCATAGGCGCGCGCGCGATTGCGCTCGAACGCATTCCAGATCGGGGGCACGCGCCACTCCAGCCGCTCGGCGCCAAGCGCGCCGGCCGGAACGTGAAACACCAGGCTCTCGCCGGTGGACTCCAGGAAGTCGCTGGCGGGGATCTTTCCGGCCAGCGCGGATATATAAAGCCGCGCATAGGCGCCCACCTCAAAGACGTTGCCGTTCCACGCCGTCGCGGTCGCCCAGCTATAGGGCGGCGCGTCGGAGATCTTGGCCGGATTGCGGTGGATCGCCTTGTTCCAGGGATGATGCCGGCTGAGCGGATTGCCGGCCGGGTCTTCCCGGTGGGGATGGCCCGGCCAGGGATCGTAGAAGGAGCGATCGACGAATTCCTCGATCCCGCTGTTGATCTCGGTCAGCCGGGTCGTGAGGAGCTCGCCGTCGATGACCGCGCCCGGCGTCGACCAGCGCTTCTCGCCCCACGCGTCGCAATTCTCATAGGTCGCGTCGTAATGGGCGTCATGGTCCCACTGCCCGAAATCGACCATGTTCGCCGGCGCGCGGCCAAGATCGTAAAACGCCGGATCGCAGGCATAGAGAAAATCGAACACGTCGTCCCAGATGCGGGCGCAACGCTTCGCATAGTCGGCAAACGGACGCAGCTTGTTCGCGAAGGCGTCGAGCTGTTCGGCGCCCAGCGACAGCGACACCCCGCCGGGGCAGATCGATTCGGAATGCGGGTACTTGCCGCCCAGCAGCGCATAGGCCGAACGCGCCAGCCGCATCATGTCGAGCGCTTCACCGAACAGCTTGCCGGCGGGCCGATTGAGATCCGCCATGATGGCGCCGATCGTGCTGTAGCCGTGAACCCTCCCATATCGGGCCGGCGCGGCCAGCGCCTTGGCCCAGATTTCGGGATTCGTCGCCCGCACCGTGTCCTCGGAATAATCCGGGCCCGACAGCACGAACAGATGCATCGGATTGTCGTTCAGATATTGGCAGCTCAAGAGCAGGTTGCGCGCCACGACGCCCAAGGGCGGCGGCTTGATCCCAAGCATCATCTCCAGGCATTGCGCGGAGGTCGCCGCGTGAACGCCGCCGCAAATTCCCGACGCCGTCGAGCTGATCAGGCCCGCGTCGCGCAGATCCCGCTTGACCAGCAGCGCTTCGTAGCCGCGGAACATCGTGGCCATGGACGCCACATCCGTTACCTTGCGCCCGTCGAGATCGACGCTGCAGTGAAAGGCAAGACCGCCGCCGATGCGTTGAAAAGGATTGTCGCCGTCGCGGGTGGTGTTGAGACGCTCGATCTGTGCCAGCAGCGTTTCGCCGGGGCCGCTTCGATCCGCTGCACAGGAACAAGCAAGCGGCCCGCCGGCGAGATGCCCACCAGGCTCGCTTGAATCGGTTTGAAGCGGGAGCGTCAGACTTGTCATTCCCGGCTCCCCCAAAGACCAGCCGAACAAGCAGTTCATCTTGAGAAAGATTCTCAAGAATACATCAGGAGCAACGCTCTATTGACGGATGAACGCCCAAGCAATCGCGGCTAGAACGCACGCGAAAACGTCATTAAAGCTATCATTCTCCAATAGTCGATGCAAGAATATACGTCATGTCTTGTTGTAGAATTCTCGTAATGCTTATCGGAAGACAGAATTCTCTTCTCTGTTTTTCGCTTTGGTGGTAGCGGAAGTATTGCGTTCCAGCGTTGTATGTACAGGCGGGGACATATGTACGGAAGCGCTGCTAACATATTTCCGGCAAGCAAGTCGAACGGCATCGAAACCGTCGAGATTCGCGTCCGCGGCACCGTGCAGGGGGTCGGCTTCAGACCGACGGTGTGGCGGCTGGCGCGCGAAAACGATCTCGTCGGACACGTCTTGAATGACAATGCCGGCGTCCTCATACGCGCCACGGGCGAGCAAGCGCGCATCGCGCGATTCGTGCGATGCCTGCAGGCCGATCCGCCGCCGCTGTCGCGAATCGAAAGCCTCGACATCGCGCATCTCGCAGAAATCGTCGCGTTCGAGGACTTCACCATCGCCGCGAGCGTCGGCGGCGAGACGCGCACGAACGTCACCGCCGATGCGGCCACCTGTCCGGCGTGCCGGGCCGAGATGCTCGACCCGTCGGAGCGGCGGCACCGCTATCCCTTCACGAACTGCACGCATTGCGGTCCGCGCCTCTCCATCGTCCTCGGCGTGCCCTATGACCGGGCGCGCACCACCATGGCCCCGTTCGCGATGTGCGAGGCGTGTGCCGGGGAATATGGCGATCCCGCGGATCGCCGCTTCCACGCGCAGCCGATCGCCTGTCCGTGGTGCGGGCCGCGAGCCTGGCTGGAGCCGCTCGACGGCACGGCGCCGACCGCTGAGATGTCGCGCGCGCCGATCGCGGTGGCGGTGCGGCAGCTCAAGGATGGCAAGATCGTCGCCATTCGCGGGCTCGGCGGATTTCATCTGGCCTGCGATGCGACCAACGAAGCCGCGGTTCGCGAATTGCGGGCGCGCAAGCGGCGCTTCGGCAAGCCCTTCGCGCTGATGGCGCGCGATCTGTCGGTGGTGCGGCGCTTTGCGTCGGTGTCGCGCCAAGAAGCGGAGCTGCTGCAGAGCCCGGCGGCACCGATCGTCCTGCTCGGCGCCGGCGGCACGGAGCGGCTGCCGCGGAGCATAGCGCCTGGGCTGCGCAATCTGGGTTTCATGCTGCCCTACACGCCGCTTCATCTTTTGATCCTGGAGGAATTCGATGTGCCGCTGGTCATGACCAGCGGGAACATCGCGCACGAGCCGCAGGTCACCGACAATGGCGAGGTCTGCGTTAAGCTCGGCGGCATCGCCGACTGCGTGCTGCGCCACGACCGCGAGATCGCCAACCGGATCGACGATTCCGTCGTCCGCGTGATGGCTGGGCGGCCGCGCCTGCTGCGCCGCGCGCGCGGCTTCGCGCCGGGCCCGGTCGCCTTGCCGAAGAGCTTCGCGGCGGCGCCGGAGGTGCTGGCCTTCGGCGGCGAGCTCAAATCCACCTTCTGCCTGATCAAGGACGGCGTGGCGATCCTGTCGCAGCATCAGGGCGACCTCGAAGACGTCGCCACCTTCGACGATTACCAGAAGAACATGCGGCTCTATGCCGAGCTCTACAGCCACCGGCCGGCGGTGTTCGCCGCCGACGTGCATCCGGAATATCTGTCCAGCAAGCTGGCCAGGGACCGCGCCGCCAGGGAGGGCGCGACCCTGCACGAGATCCAGCATCATCACGCCCATATCGCCAGCGCGTTGGCTGAGAACGGTCGCGAACTGGATGCGCCGCCGGTCCTGGGCGTGGTCCTGGACGGTTTGGGATTCGGCGCCGATTCCACGATCTGGGGCGGCGAATTCCTGGGCGCCGACTATCGCGGCTTCGCGCGGCTCGCGGCGTTCAAGCCGGTGGCGATGATCGGTGGCGCACAAGCCGTCCGCGAACCGTGGCGCAACACCTATGCCCATCTTGTGGCGGCGTTCGGTTGGGACGAATTTCTCGCGCGGTTCGGCGGCCTCGAACTCGCCCGCTATCTCGCCGCCAAGCCGCGAGTAATCGTCGATCGCATGCTGGCCAGCGGCATCAATGTGCCCGTCGCAAGCTCCTGCGGAAGGCTGTTCGACGCGGTCGCCGCCGCTCTCGGCCTTTGCCCCGACGTCGCGCTGTTCGAAGGCCAGGCGGCGATGGAGCTGGAAGAACTCATCGACACGGAGGCCTGCGCCGCGGCGCTCGCGGCCGGTCTCTATCGTTTCGCGGACGAAACGGCGAGCGGCTTGCGCATCCTCGATCCGCGTCCGATGTGGCGGAGCCTGCTGGAAGATTTGCGCGCGGGAACGCCGCTGTCCGTGATCTCCGCCAAATTCCATCTGGGACTTGCGACGGACATCGCCGATCTGGCGGCGGCGCTCGCGCGCGATGCCGCGCTCGATACCGTCGCGCTCAGCGGCGGCTGTTTCCAGAACAAGGTGCTGTTCGAAGCCTGCGTATCGCGCATCGAGGAGCACGGCCTGACCTGCCTTGCCCAGGCGCAAGTCCCCGCCAATGACGGGGGACTTTCGCTGGGGCAGGGCGCCATCGCCGCGGCGCGCGTGATCGCCGCACGATCAACCAACTGAGCCCGCGCCCGCGCGGGAGGGGAGCAACGCCATGTGTTTGGGAATTCCAGGACGGATCGTCAAAATCACGGACGCCGCGCGCAAGCTCGCCATGGTCGATGTGAGCGGGGTGCAGCGGGAGGTCAACGTCGCCTGCGTCGTCGAGGACGGTGCTCCGGTAGAGGACTGCATCGGCTATTGGGTGCTGGTGCATGTCGGCTTCGCCATGAGCCGGATCGACGAGGACGAGGCTGCCGCGACGCTGCAGGTGCTGAACGAACTCGGTGAGGTGCAGCAGGAACTGGCCGCGATGGCCGGCAGCGCCTGAACCGGAACACATCATGGCCGGCGGCGACAACACTACGCTGAAATCCCTCTATCCCTTCCTGCACGGCAGGAAGCAGGACCCGCGCGCGATGAACGCGGCGCTGCTGGAAGCGGTGGACGAGAAGGTCGGCCGCCATCGCGACGTCATCGGCGACTTCTTCGCCAGGAACGGGCAGGCCGTCATCGACGCCGCCGGCGCGATCGCCGGCATGTACCGGCGCCAGGGCCGGCTGTTCACCATGGGCAATGGCGGATCGAGCTGCGATGCCGCCCATGTCGCCGTGGAATTCCAGCATCCGGTCACTGCCGGACGGCCGGCGCTGACGGCCATCGACCTCAGCGCCGACCGCACCATGCTGACCGCGGTCGCCAACGATGTCGGCTTCGATCACATCTATGTCCGCCAGGTCATCGCGCAGGGCCGCGCCGGCGACGCGCTGATCGGCTTATCGACCAGCGGCAATTCGCAGAACCTGGTGAAGGCCTTCGTCAAGGCCAGGGAGATGGGGCTGACCACCATCGGCCTCGCCGGGATGAGCGGCGGCGAGATGGCGAAGATCGGCCTGGATCACTGCCTGGTGGTGGAATGCGACAGCATCCATCGCATCCAGGAATGTCACGTCACCATCTATCACATCCTCTGGGACCTCGTGCATTCGCTGTTGGCGGATGATCGCGGCGCGCTGCTCACGGCGGCGTGCGAATAAGGGAAGGGCAATCGCGTGAAATATGTCGATGAATTCCGGGATCCGGATAAAGCGCAGAGCCTGCTGAAGGAGATCACGGCCCTGTCGGCGAAGCTGCAGGCGGGCAAGGGCCGGCCTCTGCAGATCATGGAAGTGTGCGGCGGGCACACCCACGCGATCTTCCGCTACGGCATCGAGACCATGCTGCCCGACGAGATCGAGCTGGTGCACGGCCCCGGCTGCCCGGTCTGCGTGCTGCCGATGGGACGCGTCGATGATTGCGTCACGCTGGCGGAGATCCCCGGCGTGATCTTCACCACCTTCGGCGACGCCATGCGCGTGCCCGGCTCCAGGAAGAGCCTGCTGCAGGCCAAGAGCGAGGGCGCCGACATCCGTATGGTCTATTCGCCGCTCGATTCGCTGCGAATCGCGCGCGACAATCCGGACAAGGAGGTCGTGTTCTTCGCGCTCGGCTTCGAGACCACGATGCCGAGCACGGCGATGACCGTGCTACGGGCGCAAGCCGAGGGCATCGCGAACTTCTCGCTATTCTGCAACCACATCACCATCATCCCGACGGTCAAGGCGATCCTGGATTCGCCCGAGCTGCAGCTCGACGGCTTCCTGGGGCCGGGCCATGTCAGCATGGTGATCGGCAATGCGCCCTACGAATTCATCGCCAAGCAATACGGCAAGCCGATCGTCGTCGCCGGGTTCGAGCCCTTGGACGTGCTGCACGCGCTGTGGATGGTGCTGAGGCAGCTCGACGAGGGCCGCTCGGAAGTCGAAAACCAATACGCCCGCGTGGTTCCCAGCGACGGCAATGCCGTCGCGCTGGACGCCATCGGGCGGGTGTTCGAGCTGCGCGAATTCTTCGAATGGCGCGGCCTCGGCTCGATCGACCATTCGGGCGTGCGGATGCGCAAGGGTTATGAGCATTTCGACGCCGAGAAGAAATTCTCCATCCGCTCGGTCAAGATCGCCGATCCCAAATCGTGCCAGTGCGGAGAAGTTCTCAAGGGCGTGATCAAGCCCTGGGAATGCAAGGTGTTCGGCACCGCCTGCACGCCGGAGACGCCGCTGGGCGCCTTGATGGTGTCTTCGGAGGGCGCCTGCGCCGCCTATTACCAGTTCGGCGACGTCGAGAAGATCCATTCCAAGCGAGCCGCGATCAAGCTTGCCGAGCCCAGGGTCGCCGGGGGCCGGTCATGAGCGTGGTTCAGCTCTCGGCCGCCGCGCCCAAGGCCCCGCGCCAATTGGGCACCGTCCATGTCCCCAAGGTCACGATGGCGCATGGCGGCGGCGGCAAGGCCATGCGCGATCTCATCGACGACGTCTTCGTCTCGGCCTTCGACAACGAGAAACTGGCGACGATGGAAGACCAGGCGCGCTTTCGCCTGTCGGACCTGGCACTGCATGGCGACCGCTTGGCGATGACGACCGATTCCTATGTGATCCATCCCTTGACGTTTCCAGGCGGCGACATCGGCAAGCTCGCCGTCTGCGGCACGATCAACGACCTGGCGGTCGGCGGCGCCAAGCCGCTCTATCTGAGCTGCGCGGTCATTATCGAAGAGGGGCTGGACGTCGATACGCTGCGTGCGATCGCGGCCTCGATGGCGCGCACCGCCGCGGCGGCCGGCGTGACGATCGTGACCGGCGACACCAAGGTCGTCGATAAGGGCGCCTGCGACAAGCTCTTCATCAACACCACCGGGATCGGCGTCATCCGCGAAGGCGTCGAGCTGGGCGTGGGCCGCGTGCGGCCGGGCGATGCCATCCTGGTGAACGGCCTTCTGGGCGATCACGGCGCCGCGATCCTGAACGCGCGCGGCGACATGGCCCTGTCCACGCCGCTCGAAAGCGACTGCGCCGCGCTGCACGGCCTGATCGATGCCCTGCTGGCCGCGGCGCCGGGCACGCGCTTCATCCGCGACGCCACGCGCGGCGGCATCGCCACCGTGCTGAACGAGCTGGCGGAGGCGTCGCAGGTCGGCGTCGAGATCCACGAGAACCGCACGCCGCTGCGCAGCGAGGTGCGCGGGTTCTGCGAGATCCTGGGGCTCGATCCGCTCTATCTCGCCAATGAGGGCAAGCTGGTCTGCGCCGTGCCGCCGGACCAAGCCGACGCGGCGCTCGCGGCTTTTCGCGATCACCCGCTCGGCCGCGACGGCGCGGTCATCGGCCATGCGACCGACGGACGGCCCGGGCGCGTCGTCATGCACACCGTGTTCGGCGGACGGCGCATCGTGGACATGCTGGTCGGCGAGCAATTGCCGCGGATTTGTTAGCGCGCGTGACGGACATTCGAACCTGAAAGGGACTGAGACATGCCAGGCAAGAGCGACGACAAGATAAAGCCCGTCGATGCGACGATCGTGCGCGTCAAGGATCGCGGCGAGATCAAGGAGCTGGACTACAACGGCGCCATGACCGCGCATATGGGCTCGCTGTGGTGGGGCACGGCGGTCGGCTATCGCGCGATGCAGGCGGCTGCGATCGCGCTGTCCCAGGACGGGCTGTGGAGCCGCGACGATCTTTACGTCGTCAGCGCCCATCCGGGCCCCGGCGTCCAGGACGCCATCGACTATGTGACCGGCGTCGCCGGGCGCGACCGCTACAAGGTCGTCGTCGATGACCATTGCGGCATGAAATGCAACAGCACGATGAAGTTCGAATGGTGGGTCAGCGACGGCCGCCGGACCGCGTTCGTGAGGCTGCGGGAGGATTTCGTGCCGCGCGCCTTCTACGAACTCTCCGACCGTCTCGGCACCGACGCGGAGAGCGAGGAAGACACCCGCATGTTCGAGATTTCGAAGGTCACGCTTTCGACGCGCATCTGGGCGGCGCCGCTGGAGCGCAATTTCAGCGTCGAGGTGATCGACCGCCCGCTCGCGCCGGGCGAACTGCCGCCGGAGGTCCAGCGCGAAGACTATTGGGACGACCTGAAGACCAGGCAGCCCGAAAACGCCAACGCCTAAATCTCATCAGGGAAGAAAGCCATGAACTTCGACACGAAATTCCGCAAGTTTGTGCTCGTACCGCTGCTGGCCGTGGCCGGCGCCGGCCTGGCGGCGACGCTCGCCACCTCCTCGTTCACCGATGCGAGTCTCGCCGCGCCCAAGGCGGTGATGAAGAAGACCGCCGCCGTGGCCTTCCCGCCGATCACCTCGGCGAGCGCGACGGTGCCGTCCGATATTTCGGTCGGCGCGGGCAGCGCGACCATCACCCAGGCGGCGACCTTCGCCTGGCAGGAATTCATCGCGCTCAACTGGCCGGCCGCGGTGGCGCCGCAATACACGGCGATGACCAACCAGCGCGGCATGGCGAACACGGCGCTGAATTTCGGCGACGACGTCTCCGGCACCGACCCGAACGACCAGCCCGTGGTGTGGGAGACCTACCGGGCCAAGGTCGAGACCTTTCCCGGCACCGGCCAGCCGCCGGGCTATCCCAATTCGACCGGCGCCAACAATTACGGCTTCAACGCCGGCCCGGCCTATGCCTATGGTTCGGCCTATACCAACGGCCTGGTTCCCGCCTGCGAATCCGCGCAGAACGGCGATGCGGTTCCGTGGGTCAATCTCGACGAGACCTCGCAGATCGGCGAGGACTTCATGTTCGCCGGCCTCGTTCCGCCCGCGGTGCAGAGCGACAACGCCCAGCCGCAGCTGATCCGCTTCCTCGCCAAGGGCAACGGCACGTTCTACAATTACGTCGCGACCTATCAGCTCTGGCTGCGAGGCAAGGGCTCGAATTTCGACCCGGCCCAGAAGAAATTCGCGGCCGCCGCGGCGCGAAATGCCTATAGCAGCGCCGTCAACAACACCTTTCCGCCCAATCCGCTGCCCGCGACGCCGCCGACCGTCCTCAGCCTTCCCGCCGGGACGATCCTGGTGAAGGCGGCGTGGCGCGAGCTGACCTCGACCGACGATCCGACCAAATTCCACGTCAAGACGGTGCGCTATTACGAAGCCGGGGCCGGCGGCAACGCCTGCTATCGCGACAAGACCTGGGGCCTTCTGGCGCTGCACATCATCCAGAAGACGCCGTCGGCGCCCTATTTCGTCTTCGCCACTTTCGAGCAGTCGGACAATATCGTGACGACCGGCGGCACGCCGGTCGAGAACACGAACGGCAAGGAGACGAATGCGCCGTCGGGCGGCCCGATCTCGCCGGCGGTGAACTATTACGACGCGCTTTACAGCAAGACCGGCGCCAACAATCCGCCGGGCAACTTCTACAGTCCGGACTATCCGAAGGGTATCACGCCGCCGCCGAGCCCGCCGGGCGATGCCGTCAATCCCTCCGATCCGAACTATCCCATCGCCCAGGTCAATTCGGGAGATGCCTATTGCGCGGTGGGTGCGGGAACGACGCCGGCGGCCAATGCGCGGCTCTATTATCAGAACGCCAACCTGTCGCCGCCCAACACGCTGCCCTATTCGAACAATCCGAACGAGGGGATCTGCGTCAACAAGCGCTACTTCCCGATTCCGAAAGCGGTTATCGCCGTCAACAGCGCGGCGCATGCGGCGATCGCGACCTATGGCGCCAAGGGACCGTGGCAGAACTACAAGCTGGTCAACGTTCAGTGGCAGCCGTTCAACACCGCCGATATCGACACCACGGGTGCCAACACCAGACGGCTGGTCTCGACCTATTATCTCTCCAACAGCGTGGTGGAGACCGACAACACGCTGCAGCAATTCTTCGGCGCGTTGAGCAATGGCGGCCTCAAGACCGGCTTCGAGACGCCGGACTCGCAGAACGAGGTCTCCACGAGCACGCGGGCCCACAACATCTATCTGTCGCCGGGACCCAAGGAGCCGCAGAACCAGTTCCATCGCAACATCATGGGCGGCTGCATGGGATGCCATGGCCGGGCCGAGCGCGCCGGCTCCGATTTCAGCTTTACGCTGAACAACGGGCCGGTCTCGGCGCCGGACTTCGCGGTGGCCGACGCTCCGCCGACCGCCAATCTGACCGCGCTTTCGACCGTGCCGCCGGGCGCGGCCGCGGGCGCCCAGCCCGGCGTCGCGCAAGATCGCATTCAGGCGATCCGCAGGGCGCTGGTCGGATCGAAAAAGTGACGCGACGGCCGATGTGCCCCTTGGATTTCGAGGGGCATGTCGGACCGTTCGCGCGGCGCGCCCGCCCTTGGAGGTTGTCGATCCTTGCTGTCTGCTCTTCACACCATCCGGGACTATCCCTTCGATCCGGGCGAGCCGGTCTTCGCGCGCTATCCGGCGATGAAATTCGGTGATCGCGCGAGCGTGCGCCATTTCGCCGGGATGCTGGCGCCGATCGCGCTGCGCCGGATCGCCGAGGCGCCGCCGGACCGCGACTGGGTCCTGACCTCGCCGCCGCAACGCGGCTTGCGCTGCGGCGCCAATTTCGTGTGCGACGAGGTGCATGCCATCCTCGCCGAGGCGTTGCCCGGGCGCCGCCTGGCGCTCGATCCGCTGCGGACCGCGCAGACCGCGCCGCCGTTCGAAACCGAAGCCGAATTCCGCTGCTACAACGACTACAGCAGGCAGGATGTGGAGACGCGCCGGCTCTTTCGCATGGGCGGCGACGAGACCTATACCTACGATCTTTCGAATTTCGCGGGCCGTTGCTGCATTTTCCTGAACGACATCAATGTCACCGGCACGCAATTGGAATCGATGGAGACCATCCTGGGGAGCGTGGTCGCGTCGCTCGATTTCCTCCTGATCGTGAATGTCGATCCCAAGATCGGACGCGCCTTCCCGTTTCTCGAAAGCGAAATCAACCTGTCGAAGCTCTCCGGCCTCGATGAGCTGGCGTGTCATCTCAGGGACGGCGAATTCCGCTGCACCGGAAAGCTGATCTCGCGGCTCATGTCGCATGAGGCCGGCGAGATCGAAGGCCTGTTGGCGGCCCTCGACGCCGAAAAGCGACGCGCGATTCACCGGGCGGTCCTGGAAGAGGGCTTATACGGCGGCGCCTTCTTCGCGCCGAAGATGGGCGTCGTGGCGCGCGCCGCCCGCGCCGCCCGCACCGGATGAACGGCGCTTGAGGCTTGGAGGACATTTGCGATGCCGGCATCTCTTTTCGACCTCACCCATGTGATCCCGATCATCGCGCCGGAGGTCTATATGGAGGACTATACCGGCGTTCCCTTCGACGCCGCCGATCCGCGCCGCGACGAACCCATGGTCCGGCTGGAGACGTTCGGCATCGCCTATGAGTCCCACCATGCCCGGACCGACGGCGGCAACTGGCCCTATTTCCGCCCCGTTCCCGGCGCGCGCAAGGACGTGTGGCTGCGCCGGACGGTCGCCGTCATGCTCGCCAAGGTGAACGACCGGCTGCGGCCGTTCGGCGTCGAGGTGATCGTGCTGGACGGCTATCGCACGGTGGCCTGCCAACAGGGGATGTGGGACTTCTTCCATGCCGAGGCGGCGCGGGCCAGGCCCGGCGGGACGGCCGACGAATGGCGCGCGCTGGCGCTGGAGCACGCGGTCGATCCCAGCGATTTCAGCGTGGACAATCCCGCCACCTGGCCGACCCATGCGACGGGCGCCGCGGTCGATCTGTTCCTGCGCGACTGCGCGACCGGCGCGCCCTGCGACATGGGCGGGCGGTTCGAGGACATCGTCGATATCGCCACCACCGACTATTTCGAGCGCAAGCTGCTGGCCGGCGAGATCGCTGGCGACGACCGGCGGCTGTGGTATCGCCGCCTGCTCCATTGGGCGATGCAGAGCGAGGGCTTCGAGAACGATCCCATCACGTTCTGGCATTACGACTGGGGCAGCCAGCTTTATGTGAAGATGATGCAGTCCCTCCGCCCGAACGCGCCCAAGGCGGCGTGGTACGGCTATGTCGTGCCGCCGGCGACGCCCTAGCGGCGGGTCAAAGCGATGCGCGCAGTCCCGCCCGCAGGAGCGCGCCGGGCGCGGGAAAGCCGACCACGTCTTCATAGCGCGCGTCGAACACGTTCTCGACGCCGACGTGCAGCGCGAGCGTCGGCGCAAAGCGCCATGCCACGGCGATGTCGGCGCGGGTGTGCGCGGGCAAGGTGACATCGCCGGTCGGAATCGCATTGTCGGTCAGCGATCCCACCGTCGTCACATCGAGGCTGAAAGTGGCGTCGGGCGCGAACCGCCACAGCAGCGTCCCGCCCGCGAGCCACATCGGCACGTCGCGCAGATGCGCGCCGCTCTGCGTGTTGCGCGCGTCATCATAGGAGACATGCGGCGACAGGGTCAGCGCATCGAAGGTGAGATCGACCGAAACCTCGATGCCCCGGACATGCGCGCGCGAGAGGTTGACCAATTTGGGCACGGCGCCGGGCTGGAAGTCGATCAGATCGACATAGTGCGTATCGAACAGCGCGAGCTTGCCCAGCGCGTGCGTGCCGAAGGGCTGGCTCACATCGGCTTCCAAATTCTCCGCCGTCTCGGGCCTGAGCGCCGGATCGCCGACGATGGGGTTTCCCAGGGCATAGAAGCTCGGCTGCTTGAAGCCGCGCCCCCAGGCCAGCACGATCGTGCCGCCCGTCGCCGCGACGGTCTCGTCGGCGCGCAGCTGCGGACTGAATCGCCCCTTGGCGGAGGATGGCCAATCGTAGCGCCCACTCGCCTCCAGATGCAGTCCGTCGGCGATTTCGATCCGCGCTTCCGCGAATGCCGCCGGCGTGGTGCGGTCGAGCGCGAAATGGGTGGGCAGCGGAAACGGCCCGAACTGGAGGAAGCCGTCATCCACGCCGCGTTCGATCAGCGCTTCGGCGCCGGCGGCGACGTCGATCCGTCCCAGCGCGAGCCGGTTGACCCAGGTGACCTCGTGCCGCTGAAAATGCACGCGGTCGCCATTGGGCGGAATGCCGCTCGGGGTGAAGGCGCTGGCCGCCACGCCGGGCGAAGTCGCCAGCGCGTGCCGGTCGTACAGGCCGTAGTCGAGCGTCATGGTCCAGTCGCCGCGCATCGCGCGCGCGGCGCCGGCGCTGAAGACGGCTTCGCCGATATCGCGGCGGTCGAGCCTGCGCAGCACCGCCAGACGCGGCCCGCCGCTCGAATCGGGGAACGACGTCGCATGTCCGATACCGTAGCGCGCGGCCAGCGCCAGCGTCACGCCCGCGAAGGGCGGCAGGTCGAGCGTGCCGTCGAAATTCGCGCCGCGGAACGTGCTGCCCGCCACCGGCATGCCGTTGTCGGTATAGGACGCGCCGATGCTGCCCATCGCGGCTGCCACCGGCCCGCCCGCACGGCCCGCGACGCGCCAGAAACCGTACTGGCCGCCTTCCGCCTCCAGCCCGGCTTCGGGCGCCGCGCCGCCGCGCCGCGTCGCGATGGCGATCACGCCGCCGATCGCGTCCGAGCCGTAGATCGCGGACGCCGGACCGCGGACGAACTCGACGCGCGCGATGTCGGCGAGGTCGAGACTGGAGAAATCGAAGGAGCCGCCGCGCGTATTGGTCGGATCGTTGGTCTTCACGCCGTCGATCAGCACCAGCGTGAAGTTCGGCTTGGCGCCGCGAGTGAAGACCGAGACCACGCTGCCGCGCCCACCCGCCTGCTGGACATGGATGCCGGGCAGGCCGCGCAGCAATTCCGTGACGCTGCTGGGGTCTCGCGCGGCGATGTCGTCGGCGTCGATGACCGCGACATTCGCGGCGGAGGACACCGCGCCCTGCGGCAACCGCGTCGCGGTGACGACGACGGTTTCCACCGGCCCGGCCGATGCGGCGAGCGGCCAGAGCACGACGATCAGTATCGCGGCGGAAAGCCGATACATGCGCCCCCACAGTCATCCCGTGTAATGGACAAATACTATATTTGCATATCGGCCAACACTATTCAGTATTATCCTATTCAGTTCAGATAAAGCGAGGGTAGAGGTGCGGCGTCGTAGGCCGAACCGTTCGTGCGTCGCCCGCGGCCGAGCCGTCGCAATTGCCCGCGCGCCGCGCGGGGCTTGCGCTAGCATGGCGCGCCTGATTCCCAGCGGAGATCGCGTGCCATGACTCGGACCGGTGCCGCCGACGCGGTTATCATCGGCGGCGGCCATAACGGCCTGGTCTGCGCCTTCTATCTCGCCCGCGCCGGCCTCAAGGTCGAGGTGCTGGAGCGGCGCGGCGTCGTCGGCGGCGCCGCGGTGACGGAGGAATTCCATCCCGGCTTCCGCAATTCGACGGCGAGCTACACGGTCAGCCTGCTCAATCCCAAGGTGATCGCCGACATGCGCCTGGCCGAGCGGGGCCTGCGCATCGTCGAACGCCCGATCGCCAATTTCCTGCCGCTGGAAGACGGCCGCTACCTCAAGGTCGGCGGCGGACTGGCGCGCACCCAGGCGGAATTCCGCAAATTCTCGCACCGCGATGCGGGCGCGCTGCCCGGCTATTACGCGGCGCTCGATACCGTCGCCGATCTGCTGCGCGATCTGGCGCTGACGACGCCGCCCAATGCCGGCGGCGGCTGGCCGGCGCTGGTCGCGGCGGCGGCGCAGGGGCGGCGGTTCGCGCGCCTCTCCCTGCCGCAGCAGCGCGACGTGCTCGATCTCTTTGCCAAAAGCGCGCGTGGCTTCCTCGACGGCTGGTTCGAGAGCGATCCGGTCAAGGCCGCGTTCGGCTTCGACGCGGTGGTCGGCAATTTCGCCAGCCCCGATACGCCCGGCTCGGCCTATGTGCTGCTGCACCACGTCTTCGGCGAGGTGAACGGCAAGAAGGGCGCCTGGGGCCATGCCATCGGCGGCATGGGCGCGATCACGCAGGCGATGCGGCAGGCCTGCGAAGAGGCGGGCGCCGCGATCCGCGTCGATGCACCGGTGGCGCGCGTGCTGGTCGATGACGGCCGAGCGACGGGCGTGGCGCTCGAATCCGGCGAGGAGGTGCCCGCCAAGGCCGTGGTCGCCAATGTCGGTCCGAAAATCCTCTACGAGCGGCTGATCGCGGCTGGCGACCTCACGCCGGAATTCCGCCGCCGCATGCGCGGCTACAAGGCCGGCTCCGGCACGTTCCGCATGAACGTCGCGCTGAGCGAGCTGCCGCGTTTTTCCTGCCTGCCCGAGCCGGGCGAGCATCTGCGCAGCGGCATCATCATCGCGCCGTCGCTGGACTACATGGACCGCGCCTTTGCCGATGCCAAGGCGTTCGGCATGTCGAAGAAGCCGATCGTGGAGATGCTGATCCCCTCGATCGTCGATGACAGCCTGGCGCCCCCCGGCCGTCACGTCGCCAGCCTGTTCTGCCAGCAATTCGCGCCGCAATTGCCCGATGGGCGCAGCTGGAACGCGGAACGCGAATGCGCCGCCGACCTCGTCATCGATACGGTCGAGGCCCAGGCGCCGGGCTTCAGGGCCTCGGTCATCGCGCGGCAGATCCATTCGCCGCTCGATCTGGAGCGCAAATTCGGGCTGGCCGGCGGCGACATCATGCATGGCGCGATGTCGCTCGATCAGCTCTGGGCGGCGCGGCCGCTCCTGGGCCACGGTTCCTATCGCGGCCCGCTGGAAGGCCTCTATATGTGCGGCGCCGGCACGCATCCCGGCGGCGGTGTGACCGGCGCGCCCGGCCGCAACGCGGCGCGGGAGATGCTTAACGACCGGTCCGTCTTCGCCGGATTGCTGCGCCGCTGGCCGCGCTCCGTATAGTTACGAAGGACGCCGCTCCGCGTCGTTGACATTGCGCAAAGTGTTTGGCGCCTCAATGCCTTAGCCTTTCGGCAAGGGTTCGCGCCCTAGGCTTTGACGGGATATCGAAGATGTCGATCGTGCACGCCGATCTGCCAGTGTTTCATACCGCGCCTCCCGCGGTTCGCAGCGGGCATGTGCCGGCGTCCGCAGTCATCGAGAACATCGTGCGCGACAGCGATGCCGACAGTGTGAGCGTCGCCTGGCTGCTCGGCCGGTCGCCCTCGGCGGCGCGGGAAGCGCTGGTGCTGGTCCTGGCTCTGGTCGCCATCGTTCCGGGCGCGTCGCTGCCCGCCGGCGTGATTCTGATGCTTCTCGCCGTGCCGATGATCCGCGATCGCGAGACGATCTGGTTGCCGCGCGCGGTCGCCGCGCGCCGCATTTCGGTTCCGCATCTGGCGCGGCTGATCGGCCGCGTCCTGCCGCTGCTCAAATGGCAGGAAAGCATGATCCGTCCGGCCGGTGGAAAGCTGGTTGGCTTGTCGCGGCCGGTCGGCGCGGTCGTGATCGCGCTTTTGAGCGCCACGCTTCTCGTGCCGCTGCCCTTCAGCAATGTGCCGCCGGCGGTCGCCATCGCGATGATCGCGGTCGCCTATCTCGAAACCAGCATAGGTTTGCTCGCCGTGTCGGCGATTTCCGCCCTTCTCTCGCTGGCGCTGACCGGTGGCGCGGTGTGGGCCGCATTCGGCGCGGCGCACATGATGCTCGGCTGATCTATCGTCCGCCGCCCAGGATCGAAGCGCAGACGTGCCAGGCGGCGCCGAAGGATTGTGCCGCTTGGGTGCGCCCGGGCGCGGTGAGAATGTAAGATGCCGACGCCGCACCGATTCCAAGTTCGAAGAAAAGGGCGAGCGCCAGGATCGGCCATCGCAAGTCCGCGGCGCCGGCCGCCGGCACGGTCCGGCCGAACAGCATCGTGCGCACGGCGCCGGCCGCTATGCCGCACTGGCTGAGCACGAAGGCGATCAGCGTGCAGCACGGCATGGCGGTCTCCTCAGAACCGTATGCCGACGCCGGTGCCGATGATCCAGGGGTCGAGGTCGGCATCGGCCCGCACCGCGCCGCCCGCCGCCTTGAGCGTGGTCGACAGGAACAGCTTCTTGACGTCGAAATTCACGAAATAAGGCCCATCGCCGACCGGCACATCGACGCCGGCCTGCAGCGCGAAGCCGGCGTTGTTCGAAAAGTTGATCGGCGCGAAGCCGGTGCTGTGGGCCGAATAGAAGAAGGTATAGTTCACGCCGGCGCCGACATAGGGGCGGATCGCGCCGGTCGGGTCGAAATGATATTGCACCGTCAATGTCGGCGGCAGCAGCCACACGCTGCCGACATCGCCCGCGATGGTGTGATGCACGGCGTGCTTGGCCGTGGCTGCGATCAGTTCGAGGCCGATATGGTCGGTCAGGAAATAGGTGCCGTCGATCTCGGGCACGGCGGAATCGGTGACGCTGGTCTTGCCGCCGATCGAAGTGCCGCCGCCCTTCACGTCGGCGCTTGCATCGGGCAGCACGCCCAAGCCGCGTATGCGAATCTGGTGGTGACCGGCAACGCCGAGATCGGTGTCATCGGCGAGCGTCGGCGCCAGGCCGGCGACGCAAGCAAGCAACGCGGCGCAAAGGCCAAGCTTGATGTTCATGGAACCCGTTCCTTCGAAGGATACGATCCCTTGCTAGAGAAGGCGTCCCCGCGCTGCTTGATTCCGATCAATCGGCTCCGCGTCGCGCCGACGCATGGCGCGCATGATATCGTGGGCGGGGCGTTGCCTTAGTTGCTTTGGATCAACGATCGTGCATCGGCGTCGCGCGATAGTCGGCCATGGAAGGCGGTAATCATCAAGCATGGCCGCCGAACGGTGCGCCGATCCGTCCCCTCCGAACGGTGCATGGACTGCTCCCGGCCCTCCCCTTGGCCGGGAGCAATTTTTTCCAGGAGTTTGAGAGAGCGCAAGGAGATCGCGCCCGCCGGCTGCCAGCTTGACGTCATGATGAAGCCCGAAGACATGGCTGGCGGCGCTCGATCCGGCGGTGCCGCTCCCGCTCTATCTGCACATTCCGTTCTGCGACACGCTGTGCTGGTTCTGCGGCTGCCACGCCACGGTGGTGAACGCCTATTCCCCGCTCGCCGGCTATCTCGACCTGCTGGCCCGCGAGATCGAAATGGTGGCGGGCGTGCTCGGCACGCGCCGGCGCGCTACGCATATCCATTGGGGCGGCGGTTCGCCGACCCTGCTGAAGCCGGACGATCTGGTCCGGCTGGGCAAGGTGCTCCGCAACACATTTGATGTCGCGCCCGGCGCGGAGATCGCCGTCGAGATCGATCCGCGCGGCTTCACGCCGGCGCTCGCCGATGCATTGGCCCAAATCGGCGTCACCCGTGCCAGCGTCGGCGTGCAGGACTTCGACGCCGCCGTGCAGCACGCCATCAACCGCGTCCAGGACTACGAGACCACCGCGCAATGCGTTCGCCTGCTGCGCGCGCGAGGCGTTTCGAAGCTCAGCGTCGATCTGATCTACGGGCTTCCCTATCAGACGACGGACGGGCACATCCGCACCATCGATGACATGCTGCTGCTCGGTCCGGACCGCCTGGCGATCTTCGGTTATGCGCATGTTCCCGGCTTCAAGAAGCACCAGAGCCTGATCCCGCCGGCGGCCCTTCCCGGCGTCGCCGAGCGCTTCGCACAAGCGCAAGCGGCCCGTGCCCGTCTCATCGACACCGGCTATGTCGCCATCGGTCTCGATCATTTCGCCAGCCCGACGACCCCAGGGCGGTCGCGGCGCGCGACGGTGGTCTGGCGCGCAATTTCCAGGGTTACACCACCGATACCGCCCCTGCGCTGATCGGGTTCGGCGCCTCGGCCATCGGCGCGCTGCCCCAGGGTTATGTGCAGAATCACACCGACGTGCCCACCTATCGGCAGGCCGTCCTGGGCGGCCAGCTGCCGGTGGCGCGCGGCATCCTACTCAGCGACGAGGACCGCATCCGCCGCGAGGTCATCGCCCGGCTGATGTGCGATCTGGAGGTCGATCTCGCCGCGGTCGCTGCCCGCCATGGCCGCACGCCGGCGATGTTCGCCGACGTGCTGGCGACGCTGCTAGGCTATGCCCGCGACGGCCTGATCGATTTCGACGGCGTCCACCTGCGCATGAAGCCGCAATGGCGTGTCGCCGTGCGCATCGTCTGCGCGGCGTTCGACGGTTATCTCGGCGCCGGCGGCCGGCACGCCGTGGCGGTGTAGCGCAGCTCGTTCAGGTGACACCTCGCATCTGCTGCTTGAACGTCAGCGCGATGAATTCGGCTGGCCGGATCATCTGCAGCGTCACGTTCACGATCATGTATCCATCGAGGATGTCCTGCCCTGTCATGGTGCTGCCCAGCCCGCATTGCACGGTGAAGGCGTCCGACGCCTTGTCGCCCATCAGACCGCCCTGCGCCCACAATTGCTGCAGGAAGCTGGAGATCATCGACGTTGCCGTCGTCCAGGTCGCGCCGTCATTGGCCGCGAAGACGAACGGATTCAGCGCGGTCTTGATCGACTGCTCGATATAGAGGATCGTGCGGCGGACCTGGATATAGCGCCAATCCAGGCTGTTGCCGTCGAGCGTGCGCGCGCCCCACACGACCGGCCCGCGCCCGACGAAATTGCGGATCGCATTGATTGCCTTGCCGTCGAGCGGCATGTTCAACGGACCTTGCTGGTCGTTGTCGAGCGACAGGCTCAGTCCCGCGATTCCGTCTATGATGACGTTCGCCGGTGCGCTCCAGACGCCGCGCGTGTCGTCGATCATCGTATAGATGCCGGCCATGGCGCCGCTGGGCGGCAGCAGGCGGCCGGCCGCGCCAAGCACAATCCGAAGCGGCGGGAAATAAGCCATGCCATAGCCGAGATGCGCCTCGCCGACGTCCTCGCGAAAATTCGTCACGCACGCGTCCAAGCCGTCCTGCAGCGCCTTCGGGCTGGCGGTGTCGATCGCCTCGGCGCCGTAAAGGTCGAGCAGGGCGACGCGGTCCCGCAGCGTTCCGCATTGCGCCAGCATCGCGCGCACCAGGGTCGCGAAGGCTTTCGAACGTGCGATTGCGGGCAACGGGTTGGGCGCCGGCGCGGGGCTTGGCGCGCCCGGTTTCGCCGCAGGCGGCGGCGGCGGATCGGCCGGCAGCAGGACGGCGTCCGGAATGACGATCATGGTGGGCCCCGCCTGCTCGGCGGCAGCCGCCAGGCCTTGCGTCAGTTTCGCCGCATCGACCGCGCCGGAATAGTCGCCGACGGACACGACGTAGCAACTGCCGCCGCCATTGGCATAGAAGAGCTGGATGCTTTCCTGAAGATTGAACGCCGTGCCGCCGTCGCCGCCATAGATCAGCGCATAATCGGCGCGCGATGCGATCTTGACCGGCTTGAACAGAACGCCGCGGCCGGACAGCTCCGCCTTTTGCGTGTAACCGATGAAGATGGGCACGGCGGTTGCCACGCCGACGATCGAAGGCGGAAAGGCATCGAACTCGGTGACGTAGACGCCTGGCGTCTCGCGGTCCTTGGAAACGGTCATGGTTCGCTCCGACAGTGTTGCACCACTGGGTCGAACGCACCCGCGCCCTTACTCAAGCATATTTTGCGGTCGGTCGAGAAGCGCCGTCGCCGTCAGCTTGCCGTGAATCGCCCCGGCCGCCGCTCGGCCACCGCGCGCACGCCTTCGGCGAAATCGTCGGTCTTGCGCAGCACGGACTGCTCGATGAATTCGCGGTCGGTCTGCGCCTTCACGCGCTCCGCCAGTTCCCGGCGCAGGGTCGCCCGCGTCGCCTGCACCGCCAGCGGCGCCGCCTCGGCCAGTTCCTGCGCCAGCTGATGTGCGGCTTCGCGCAAACGGTCGAGCGGCGCGAGCGCGTCCACCAGGCCCCAGGCCAGCGCGTCCTCGCCCTTGATCCGCCGCCCGGTCAGGCACATCAGCGCCGCGCGCTGCTCGCCGACGATGCGCGGCAATGTGTGCGTAATGCCGAAGCCCGGATGAAAGCCGAGCTTGACGAAGTTGGCGCTGAAGCGCGCCTCGGGCGCCGCGACGCGGAAATCCGCGACCAGCGCCAGGCCCAGCCCCGCGCCGACCGCCGCGCCCTGCACCGCCGCCACGATGGGCTTGCGGACCGAGAACAGCCGCACCGCCTCGACATAGAGCGCGTTGATGCCTTCCTTGGCGTTCGGATTGGCGATCCCGGACGGCGAGACCAGATCGGCGCCGGCACAGAAGCTCTTGCCCGCCGATGTCAGCACGCTGGCCCGCAGCTCGCGCTCGGCGTCGATATGGTCCAGCGCGTCGGCCAGGTCGCGCATCAGTTCGACGGTCACATGGTTGTGCGGCGGCCGGTCGATGGTCAGCGTCGCGACATGGCCGTCGCGCGCCACGGCGATCTCGCCATATTGGTCCTTCATCTCTTTGCTCCCAGAAGATTGCGCGCCACGACCCATTTGTGCACTTCGGTCGGGCCGTCATAAATGCGCATGGTGCGCAGTTTCGCCTGCATGAGCTGCAATGGCAGCTCCTTTGTCATGCCCATCGCGCCATGCGCCTGCATCGCTCGATCGACGATCTCGTACGCCATCTCGGTGGCGAAGGCCTTGATCATGGAGATTTCCAGGCGCACGTCGCGGCCCTGGTCGAGCTTCCAGGCGCAGTCATAGGTCATCAGCCGCGCCGCGTGGATCTTGGTCGCCGCGTCCGCCACCCACCATTGGATCGCCTGGCGCTCCGACAGGGGCTGGCCGAAAGTCACCCGCGTCGGCGCGAAGGCGCAGATCATGTCGAGGGCGCGCTGCGCCATGCCGATCGACCACGCCGCCATCTCGAGGCGGCGCGTGCTGAGGCGCAGCTGCATTGGCGCGAAGCCCTGGCCTTCGGTGCCCAGCAGCTTCCAGCCTTCGACCCGGCAATCCTCCAGCGCGATCTCATAGGTCGCCGCGCCGCCAATCATGGGAATGCGGCGCAGCACGTTGAAGCCCGGCGTGCCCTTATCGACCAGGAACGCCGAAATCCCGCCGCGCGCCCGCTTCTGCTTGTCGGTCACCGCCATCACGATGGTGAAGTCGGCGTGGTCGGCGCGACTGATCCAGATCTTGCGGCCGTTCAGCACCCAGTCCTCGCCGTCGCGCTGCGCCCGCGTGATCATGCCGGCCGGATCGGCGCCGGCGCCGGGCTCAGAGATGCCGATCGCCGACACCGTCTCGCCGCGCACATAGGGCGCCAGATAGGCCTCGCGCTGGCGTTCGTTCACCGTCGCCATCAGCATGCGCAGATTGGGCGAATCCGGCGGCAGGGTATAAGGCGTCACGGAGCGGCCCAGTTCCTCGTTGACGCCGATCAGCGCCACGGCCGGCAGGTCGGCGCCGCCAATGTCGCTCGGCGCATCCAGGCCCCACAGCCCCAGCTCCTTCGACACCTTGTCGATGCGCGCGGTCTCTTTAGGGCCGATCGAGAGGCCCTGGCCCGCCGCCTCGCGCGCCAGCACGCCGGCCTCCAGCGGCATCAGCTCGTCGGCGACGAAGCGATGCACGAGGTCCTTCAGCATGCGGTGTTCTTCGCTGAGCTCGAAATCCATGGCGGCGGTCCTTCCGGAAGGCTTTCGTATTATCCGATGCGACTCGACATGCCGCCATCGACCGGCAGCAGCACGCCGGTGATGAACCGCGCCTCGTCGGAGGCAAGGAACAAGGCGGCATGGGCGGTGTCCCAGGCCGAGCCCATCTTGCCGCCCAGCGGCACCCGCGCGTTTCGCTCCTGGCGCACCGTCTCCGCGTCGCGTCCGCGCGCCGACGCGATGCCGGCGACGGCCATCGGCGTGTCCATCAGCCCGGGCAGTACGGCGTTGCACCGGATGCCGTATCTGGCATTGGCCTGGGCCACGCTGGTCGTCAGCCGGTTCACCGCCGCTTTCGATATCTCATAGGCCGTCTGGTTGCTGCCCGCGAGAGAGGCAAGCGAAGAGATGTTCACGATCGCGCCCCCGCCCGCGGCGCGCATGACCGGGATCGCGCTTTTGATCGTCAGCCACATGCCTTTGAGGTTGACGGTCATGATCCGGTCGAACATCGCGTCCTCGACGATGTGCGCCGGTCCATCGCCGCCGCCGATCCCGACATTGTTGACCAGAATGTCGATGCGGCCGAACCGCGCCTTCGCTGCCGCGGTGATGGCGTCGCCCGCGCCCGGCCTGACGATGTCGGCCTGCATCGCGCCCGCGACGCCCCCTTCGCCCGCGATCATCGCCGCGGTTTCCTCGGCGCGCGCGCCGTCGCGGTCGATGCAGAGCACGTCGGCGCCCTCGCGCGCGAACAGCAGCGCCATGGCGCGGCCGTTGCCGAT
>DASWOE010000309.1:0-5463 GCA_036398875.1 Rhizomicrobium sp. | reverse complement strand
GCGATGGTGGCGAGGCGGCCGAGGCCATCCACGCCCTCGACCAGCTTGAACACGACATCGGCGCGGTCGCGTGCCAACAGCGCGCGGAAGCGGGCGGTGTCGGTGGTGAAGGGCGCCTTGGAAACCGCGTGGCCGTGCTTGAGCAGCGCCTGCGCCACGGCCTCGGCCGAGGTCAGGGTGTCGATATCCTCCGGCGGCGCGTCGGGCGGCACGTCGGAATGAAGAACCAGGATGCGCATGTCAGCCCCCCTTCTGCGCGGCCAGTGCGGGATAGCGCTTCAGGAAGGAAGCCATGATCCGTCCGATCAATCCCTGATACGAAACGCCCTCGCGCGCGGCGATGAAGCACATGTCCGAATACTCCGGCCTGAGGCCGGCAAGCGGATTGACCTCGATGAAAAGCGGCTTGCCGGCGCCGTCGCATCGTATGTCGATTCGCCCCCCGTCGCGGCATCGCAGCGCCCGCCAGGCCGCCAGCGCGACGTCGCCGCACGCCCTGGCCTCCTGCGGCGGCGCGCCGACGATGTCGAGGCGGCCGTGCCAGTCCTCTTTGTTCACCAGGCCATAGCCGTCGCCGTGATAGCCGCCCAGCGGCACGATCTCGCTGACGCCGAGCACGGCGGCGTCTTCGCCGGTGCCGGTGATCGCCACGGTGAACTCGCGGCCGGGCAGGAACGGCTCGACCAGCACGGGCTGGCCGAAGCGGGCGAGCAGGTCGGCGGCGGTGGCGCGCATCGCCGCGCGGTCGGCGACCTTGTTGTTCTCGCCGATGCCTTTGCCGGAACCTTCGGCGACGGGCTTGAGAAAAAGCGGGAAGGGAAGCGCGACCGCCTCGACATCGGCCGCCGTCTCGATCACCGCGAAGTCGGCGGTCGGGATCCCGCAATCGCGCACGATGCGCTTGCACATCGCCTTGTCCAGCGTCACCGCCATGGTGAGCGGGTCCGAGAAGACGTAGGGAATGTCATAGGCCTCGAGGATCGCGGGCACCTGCGCCTCGCGGGAAATGCCCTTCAGGCCCTCGCAGAAATTGAACACCCCGTCCCAGCGCTCGCCTCGCGCCAGACGCGCGACCAGCCGCTTCACATTGCCGAGGCGCACGGGCTCGAAGCCCAGCCCGGCGAGCGCGCCGCACAGCCCGGCGATCGTCACCTCGGCGTCGAATTCGGCGGTTTCTTCCTGGCTGTAGCCTTCGGCCAGATAATCGGAGCGCAGATCGTAGGTGACGCCGATGCGGAGCATGGGACTACGGCCCCCGCGGGGCGAGGCGTTTGCCGCTCAAACGGATCGGCCTCCCCGCAAGGAGGAGGCGGTATGCTGTCATGGCGACCTTCGACGTTACGTCTACTCGGCGGCGGCGAGCGCCGGTCTGCCCGCGCCCAGCGTGCCGCCCGGATCGGGGTAGCGGTACACGCCGCCCTCGAAATTGCGCAGCAGCAGATCGTCGCCGTCGCGTCCCACCACGAAGTCGGGCGCGACCTGTATCTTGCCGCCGCCGCCCGGCGCATCGACCACGAAGATCGGCGTCGCATAGCCGGTGGTGTGGCCGCGCAGGCCGGCGATGATCTCCAGCCCCTTGTCGACCGTGGTGCGGAAATGGGCCGAACCGCGGATCGGATCGCACTGATAGAGGTAATAGGGCCGCACCCGCCGCTTCAGCAGGCCGTGCATCAGGGGCGTCATCACCGCCATGTCGTCGTTGATGCCCTTCATCAGGACGGTCTGGCTGCCCAGCGGGATGCCGGCATCGGCCAGACGGGCGGTCGATTCGGTGACCTCCTCGGTCAGCTCGGCCGGATGGGTGAAGTGCAGGCTCATCCAGAGGGGATGGTGCTTCTTGAGGATGGCGACCAGGTCCTTGGTGATTCGCTGCGGCGTGACCACGGGCACCTTGGTGCCGATGCGCAGGAACTCGATATGCTTGATGGCGCGCAGGCGGCCGAGCAGCCAGTCGAGCTTGTCGTCGCCCAGCGTCAGCGGATCGCCGCCGGACAACAGGACGTCGCGCACCTCGGTGTGCGCTTCGAGATATTCCAGCGCCTTTTCCCATTGCCGGGTGGAGAACTGGTATTCGCCCCCGGGATTGCCGACGACGCGGGCCCGCGTGCAATAGCGGCAATAGGTCGAGCAGGTGCCGGTGGCGAGGAACAGGACGCGGTCGGGATAGCGGTGGACGATGCCCGGCGCCTTGGTGTCGTGGTCCTCCCCCAAGGGGTCGTCGTCCTCGCCGGGGGCGCGCAGATACTCGTCGCCGGTCATGATGTGGGTGCGCCGCAAGGGTTCGCGCGGGTCCTTCAGGTCCATCAGGCTGGCGTAATAAGGCGTGATGCCGACGGGCAGCGAGCCGGTGTGGCGGCTGACGGCGTCGAACTCGTCGGTGGAGAGCGAGAAGATGCGGACCAGCTCGTCGCGGGTGCGGATGCGGGCCCGCATCTGCCAGCGCCAGTCGTTCCACTCCACCGTCGAGGTATCGGGATAGAACTTCTTATAGAAGGCGCGCGTCTCGGGATTGACGGGGAAACGAAGCGCTGCCTTTTTCGGAAGCACCGTCACGGCTGCCGGGCCGGTCGCTTCCTTCAGTTGGGGTCGGACATCCTGCCTTGGGCGGACCGTCCGAAGCGGAGGCTTGGCTTCTCGCCCCCGCGCTATCTGGAGACTCATCGTCCTATAAGACGCTCCGAAGTTGCTGCCCACGCGAAAGCCCCAACGACTCCCCATCAAAGGGCGCAACATCGAAAATGATATTTAGAGGCTTCATTTCGGTCGTCAAGAGAAACAAGACATCGGGCCGGCCCGCCGACGGCGCATCGAGACCGGCATGAGCGCACGCGCCCGCGCTGTTCCGGGCACGGATCGATAGGCGCGAGCGGCGATATGAACCGCGACCGGACGAGTCGATGCGATCGCATTTAAGCCTTTCGGAATCGGCATTGGATGCACGCTCCGCGATTCCGGAAACGCGCGCGACGGATGCGGTCGAGGCCGTATCGGCCCGGCCGACGACCGGCATGGGGACGCTGCTCGGTCCGCTCGGAAGGAATTAACGTCCCTGTGAATCATTTGGGCCGCTGTGACCGGTCGGCCTCACTCGGCCGGCGGGACGGTCACGTCGTGAGTCTGGGTCACGCGGTAGAGGGTGATGTGGACCTTGCGGCCGCGCGTGTAGTTGAAGCCGCCGAGCTGGTCGAGCGGGACCGCATCGGTCTCGATCTCGGCCAGATGGGCGAGGAAGGACGGCCTTTCGCCGTCCTCGATCAGGGCGAGGCCGCCCTGATAGGCGCCGATCTCGGCGGCGCCGGCGCCATCGGTCAGCCTCGTCTCGCTGCCGAGCAGGAACATCAGGCTGGGTTCGGTGTAGCCGGCCGCGATCGGCGGCGGATCGTCGGGACGCCTGTATTCGGCGATGAGCGCCGCGGCCCGGGGGCTGATCCAGATCCGATCCAGACGCGGGGCGGCGCCGATGGTGAGGGTCGGATAGAAGACCAGCACCGACAATGCCGCAAAGGCGAAGGCCGCGAGGTTCGCGCGGCGCAGATAGAACAGCAGCGCGACCAGGCAGAAGACGGCGCCCAGCACGGCCAGCGCGACCAGCCACCAGGTGACGGCGCCGTAATAGAGCGGCGCGAGGATCGGGGCCGCGGTCATCGCCGCCGCGCCGAGCGCGAACTGAACGGCAGCCACATAGACCAGCACCGCGCGCCAGCGCGGCCCGGCCGTTTCGCGCGGCGCGAGCATCCACAGCGCCGCCAGCATCGCGATCGCGGGATAGGCCGGCAGGATGTAATTGGGCAGCTTGGTCGGAACGGCTTCGATCATCACCCAGCTCGCACCCGCCCAGGCGAGCAGAAAGCGAATCGCCGGATCGGCACGGCGAGCGACCGCCGATGCCAGCGCCGGCAGGATGAAAAGAATCGCCGGCCAGAAGGTCAGCGTCACCAGCAGAAGGTAATAGCCCGGCCAGGCACCGTGGCTCTCCTGCCCGCCGGCGAGCTTGGCGGCGAAGTCCTGGCCCAGGGATTGTTCGTAGAAGGCGCCATGGCTCCTGATCAGGATCGCGATGCCCCAGGGCAGCACGATCAAGAGCACGAGCGGAATGCCGTAAAGCGGCTTCAGGCCCTTGAGCCACCGCCATGCGCCGCGATCCCACGCGATCAGCGCCAGGATGGTGACGACGCAGACGCCGGGCACGACCGGCCCCTTGATCAGGATGCCGGCCGCGAACGCCGCCCAGCCGGCCAGGACCAGCCGCGGGCCCGGCCCGGGACGGTCCGGCGCGTGCGCGGCGAGATAGACGCGCAAGAGCACGCCCATCGCACCCATCAGGCAGGCGAGCTGCGCCGCGTCGGTCGTCGCCATGGTCGATTCGGCGCTCAGCAGCAGCGCGGTCGCCATCAGGCCGGCGCCGAGCCACGACGCTTCGGGAATCGCGAAGGCGCGGGCGCACCAGAAGCACAGGAGCACGGCGAGCGTTCCGCCGAGCAGCGAGGCCAGGCGGTAGGTCCAGATATGGCCGCGCTCGCCCAGCCCGGCGATCGCGGTGGTCGCCGATTGCAGCCAGTAGATGCCGGCCGGCTTCTTGTAGCGCGGCACATGGCCGAACTTGATGTTTACGAAGTCGCCGCTCTCCAGCATCTGCCGGGAGGATTGCGCGAAGCGGCTCTCGTCGCGGTCGATCGGCGGCAGGCTGACGATGCCCGGCAGCCAAAGGACGAGACATAGAAGCGAGAGCGTCGCCCACCCGTGGCGCGCCATCCAGCCGAGGGCGCGGCCCGCCCGGCTCGGCGGCGCTTCGGGGACGGCAAGCGGAGCCGGCGCGAGCGCGGCATCGGAACCCTCGCTCGTCATCTGGAACGGGCCTTGTATGTCCCGGCTTCGACCGGGCGCGTCCGGCGGGGGAAGTGCGGCAAATGGGTCATCCTGGAACAAGCCTGTTTCTTGGCGGCCAGCGCCTGTATAAGGCGCCCGGCCGGGGCACGCGCTCGCATTCGGGAGGCCGCAAAGACCGGCCGGCCGCCACATTATTCTACGACGGGATCGAACGGAACCTCAGCATGGCGGTCGGCTTATCCGTGGTCGTTCCGGTCAAGGACGAAGCCGAAAATGTCGGCCCCCTGGCGCGCGAGATCGCCCAGGCGCTGGCCGGGGAGCCGTCTTTCGAGATCATCTTCATCGACGATGGTTCGCGCGACGGCACGGGCGCGGCGCTGCAGGCGCTCAAGGCCGACATCCCCTCGCTGCGCGTCGTCCAGCACGGCCGCAATCTGGGGCAGAGCCGCGGCGTGCGCACCGGCGTGCGCGCGGCCCGGTCCGATATCGTCGTCACGCTCGACGGCGACGGACAGAACGATCCGGCGGACATTCCCAAGCTGCTCGCCATCCTGCGCGATCCGGGCGCGTCGGCGGTCGGCCTCGTCTCGGGCGTGCGGGCCAGGCGGCGCGACACCGCCAGCCGCCGCGCCGCCT